>NZ_JAGTJY010000247.1:0-7361 GCF_018195695.1 Achromobacter sp. Marseille-Q0513
TGCCGCGTGACGGTGGCGGCGGTGCCGCCGTACCAGACCAGGGTCAGCGGCGGGGTGTCCACCAGCGACGAGAGGTCCATGACCGTGCCGTAGTCGATCTGCTGCGCGCGCGATTTACCCTGCGTGCGCTGGAACGACCAGCGCGCGATGGGCTGTGCCACGAACGGGACGGACTTGAGCGTGTCGTCGGCGTAGTCCTGTTGCGATGCAATCGCGTTGCGGAAGGCGGTGTTCTCCTCGCGCGTGATCGCGCCGGTCTTGAGCGCCTGGTCCAGCACGGACGCCGCCTGCGCGCCGGCCTGGGCGGCCAGGGCCTGGCGCAGTGCCGGGAGATGGCGGGCGCCGACCTGCACCCAGTAGAACTCCATGCCCGACAGGGGCGCGGTGTCGTCGCGCGGCTGGAATCCGCGCAGCCCGGCCGTGGCAGCGAAGCCCTGTTCGATATCGCGCTTGACCGTGGCGTAGGGTTGCGGGATCAGGTAGTAGCGGCCGTGGACGTAGGCGGCGCCGGGTTCGGGCTGCATCAATATCCGGGCATCGTTGGCGTCAGCGGCGGCAGCGGCTGATGCCAGCATCAACGCCACGCCGGCCGCGCGGGCGGCCCAGGCGCTGGAAGCGCGGGCCTTTGGGCCGCGCGGGCGCATCCATGAGGACTGCACTGTGGAGCTCCGAAGATGAAGGGGGGCCGACAGGGGAAAGCGTCTTGCGGCGTGATCCGGACGGCGCGCGCATTGTCGCATGTCGGTCTTAGTCGAACGCCGCCGCTCGTGCCTCGTCGGCCTGGAACGCGAATGCTGCCTGGATATCGCTTTCCACCACCCGGCCTCGCGACAGCGGCGGCAGCCGGTCGGGCGCGAAGAAGTCGGCGTCCATCGTTTCCAGGCCGGGCGTCGGCGTGTGCTCATCGCCGTCGCGCGCGCACAGGAAGAACAGCTTGTAGAAATCCCGCACGTCGGGCTCGTATTCGCGCTTGGCCTTGTGGCGCACGCTGTACAGGCGTGTGGCGGAAACGGCGATGCCCGCTTCTTCGCGGATTTCCTTGATCACGTTCTCGGCTGGCGACAGGCCGACGTCGGCATAGCCGCCCGGCAGCGTCCAGCAGCCGTCGCTTTTCTCGCGCACCAGCAGGATCCGGCCATGCTCGATGAGCGCGCCGCGTACGTCCACCTTCGGCGTGGCGTAGCCTTGGGCGAAATCGGAGACCAGCTCCAGGATGCGGGCCGGCGGCACGCCGCCCAGCTCGGCGAGCATGCGATGGGCGATGTCGGCGATCTCCTGGTAGCGTTCGCGGTCGTATTCGTCGCGGCAGAAGTGCAGGCCCGTGGAGGCGATTGCCTGCAAGCGCTTGGCCTGGGTCAGCCATGTGTTGTCCATTTGCGGAACTCCTGGAATCGGATCGGGACAGGCTTCAGTTATAGCGCGTCGCCGGAAGGCTTTGATTGTGGAAGGCGAGGAGGCGCATTTTCCAGAAAACAGGAAACCCCGTTTGAAAATCACGGCCTTGACGATTCTTGGCATTATCGGCCCCGCATTGCTCCTATACTGGCGCAGCTTCAGGCCGCCATTCAGGTGTTATTCGAATCGCGCGGCCGCACGACAGGCCTTGCGGTTCCGCTGACGGCCCGACCCCTTATCCCCGGTTTGACTTCGAGACCATGCGCCCCCCTTCCTTGAATGAAGGCGTTAATCCCTTGGCGCCGCCTGCCGATGCCGCCGGTATATTGCTTGCGGTAAACCGATTATTGGCCGATGCCCCCGAGCAGGGGTTTTTCCATTATCTGGCCGAGCAGGCCCGTGTCGCGTTCGGGGCGGATATCGCGTGGGTGCTGCTGACGCGCGACGGCGAGTCCGAGCTGATTGTCGCGGAGCCGTCCGGCGCGCCCTTGCGCCAGGCCGCCCAGGCCATGCACGTGGCCTTGGCGGCAGGCGGGGATGCCGTCCGGGTGGATGAAGGCGGTGGCACGCTGCCGGACGCGCCCTGGTTCGTCCGCGAAGGCGTGCGGGCCTGCGTGGCCAGGGCCTTGCGCGATCCGGACGGCGCGTTGCGCGGACATGTGGCATTGGTCTTCCGGCGGGCGGTGCCCGCTGCCGCCGTGTATGGAGATGCACTGGGCATCCTGGCGTCCTATGCGCGGCGCAGCGTGCTCGGCTATCGCGAACTGCGCCGCCGCGCCGACGATTGGCGCGGACTGGTGACGCAGTACGAGGCGCTGTTCCACAGCGCGCCGGTGCTGATCAACGCCTTCGACCAGGACGGCCGCTGCACCTTGTGGAACGAGGAGTGCGAACGCCGCTTCGGCTGGTCGATCGCCGAGATCAACCGCCAGGACGATCCGCTGGCGCTGTTCTATCCCGATCCCTCGGACCGGGCGCGGGTGCGCGAAAGCGTGGACAGCGCGCCGTGCCGCACGTTCCGCGAGTGGCACCCGCTGACGCGCGCGGGCGAGCGGCTGACCGTGATGTGGTCGAACGTCAGCCTGCCCGACGGCCGCATCATCAACATCGGGCTGGATGCCACCGAAAGCCGGCGGGCGCAGGCCGCGATCGCCAGGATGGCGACGGTGGACAGCCTGACCGGCTGCTGGAACCGGGCCGAGATCCTGCGGCGCATGAGCCTGAAGCTGAACGCCGCGCGCCTGGATCCGGGCGCGGCCTTCACCGCGCTGATGCTGGACCTGGACTTTTTCAAGCAGGTCAACGATCGCTACGGGCACCTGGCAGGCGACGCCGCGCTGCGGCACTTCTGCGACCAACTGCGCGCCTGCGTGCGCGGCGGCGACGCCATCGGACGCCTGGGCGGCGAGGAGTTCCTGGTGCTGCTGGACGGCGATGATCCCGGCACGGCGCTGGCGGTCTGCGACCGGCTGCGCGAGGCCCTGCGCAACCACGCGCTGGAATTCGGCGACGATCCCCTGATGCTGTCGGCCAGCGGCGGCATCGCGCGCTTCGTGCCGGGCGACACCGGCACCTCGGACGTGATCCGGCGCGCCGACCTGGCGCTGTACCGGGCCAAGCGCGAGGGCCGTGATCGCGCGGTGGTGTACGACGGCTGAACGCGGCGCAACGGGCCGGCCGGGCGGCGCCATCGGCCGCGTCGCTTTTGCGATATCCTGCTGTCCATCATGATGAGAGCGATCTGGCTGGTTCTGGGCTGCGTGATGGTGGCGCTGGGCGTCATCGGCGCATTCCTGCCGGTGATGCCGACCACGATTTTCCTGATCCTGGCGGTGGGCTGCTTTTCCCGCTCTTCTCCCAGGCTGGAAAAATGGCTGCTCGACAGCCCCACCTACGGTCCTTCGCTGCGCGCCTGGCGCGAGCAGGGCGCGGTGTCGCGCAAGGGCAAGACCTACGCCACGCTGGGCATGGCGGTCGGCTACGCGCTGTTCTGGTGGGGGGCGCATCCGTCCTGGGCGCTGGCCCTGGGCGTGGGCCTGTTCTTCATTGCCAGCGCGGCCTACGTGCTGTCGCGCCCCAGTCCGCGCGCGTCGGCGTCGTCCGGCGGACCGGACGACGCCTGAACCCTCAATGCGAATGCCGGGGATCGCCGCGCGTTTCCACCACCTTCAGGTACAGCGTCGCCGGCTCCAGGCAGCCGCCGGTGGATAGCTGGCCGACCATCTTCCGATAGATCTCCTGCCACGGCGTCTGAGCGGGGGGCGGCTGCATGGCCGGCTCGGCGCGGCGCTTCTCCAGCTCGGTCTCGTCGACCAGGGCCGTGACCGAGCGCTGGTTCAGGTCGACGCGGATGCGATCGCCGGTGCGCAGCAGCGCCAGCCCGCCGCCCACGGCCGCCTCGGGCGACATGTTCAGGATCGAGGGGCTGGCCGAGGTGCCGCTCTGGCGGCCGTCGCCCAGGCAGGGCAGCGAGTCGATGCCGCGCTTGATCAGGTGCGAGGGAGGGGCCATGTTGACCACCTCGGCGCTGCCGGGATAGCCCACGGTGCCGGCGCCCCGGATCACCAGGATGCAATGCTCGTCGATGTTGAGCGCCGGATCCTCGATGCGCGCGTGATAGTCCTCGGGGCCGTCGAACACGATGGCGCGCGCCTCGAAGGCGTTCTCGTCGCCGGGCTCGGACAGGTAGGTGCGGCGGAAGGCCTCGCCCACCACCGACATCTTGATGACCGCGCTGTCGAAGAAATTGCCCGACAGCACAATGAAGCCGGCGCGTTGCTTGAGCGGCTGCGCGCAGCTGCGGATGACGTCGGGATCGCGGGTCTTGGCGGCGGCGGCGATTTCGCCGATGGTCTGGCCCGACACGGTCAGGCAGCCGTCGTGCAGCCGGCCTGCGGCCTGCAATTCATGCAGCACGGCGGGCACGCCGCCGGCGCGGTGAAAGCCCTCGCCCAGGTGCTCGCCGGCGGGCACGCAGTTCGCCAGCAGCGGCACGTCCTCGCCCAGCCGTTGCCAGTCGTCCAGGCTCAGGTCGATGCCGGCGTGGCGCGCCATGGCGATCAGGTGCGGCGGACAGTTGCTGGACGCGCCCAGCGCCGAGGCCACCACGATGGCGTTCTCGAAGGCTGCGCGGGTCAGGATGCGCGACGGGCGCAGGTCCTCGCGCACCATGTCGCAGATGCGCTTGCCGGTGGCGTAGGCCATCTGACCGCGTTCGCGGTAGGGCGCGGGGATGCTGGCGCAGGTCGGCAGCGACATGCCCAGCGCTTCGGCCAGCGAGTTCATCGACAGCGCCGTGCCCATGGTGTTGCAGTGGCCGACGGACGGCGAGGACGCCGTCGCCAGCGTCATGAAGCCTTCGTAGTCGAGCTTGCCCGCCGCCATCAGGTTGCGCGCGTGCCAGATCACCGTGCCCGAGCCCACGCGCTGGCCGTCGTGCCAGCCGTCCAGCATGGGGCCGCCGGACAGCACGATCGCGGGAATGTCCACGGTGGCCGCGGCCATCAGGCAGGCGGGCGTGGTCTTGTCGCAGCCGGTGGTCAGCACCACGCCGTCCAGCGGATAGCCGTGCAGGATCTCCACCAGGCCCAGGTAGGCCAGGTTGCGGTCCAGCGCGGCGGTGGGGCGGCGGCCCTGTTCGGCCAGTGGATGGACCGGGAACTCCATCGGGATGCCGCCCGCGTCGCGGATGCCGGCCTTGATGCGCTCGGCCAGCGCCAGATGGTGGCGGTTGCAGGGCGCGAGGTCGCTGCCGGTCTGGGCAATGCCGATGATGGGCCGGCCCGATTGCAGCTCCTCGCGCGTCAGGCCGTAGTTGAGGTAGCGCTCGACGTAGATCGCCGTCATGTCGGCGTGTGAGGGATCGTCGAACCATTTCTGGCTGCGCAGTCTGCGGGGTGTCTGGGACATGGGAATCTCGCGTGCTTCGTTGCTTGCTTCGGGGGAGCCGCGCCCCGGGGACGATGCCCCGGGGCGACGGGCTCAGTTGCGGGCCTTCTGTATTTCCTCGTTCAGTTGCTTGATCAGCTCGGGGCCGAGTTCCTGCGTGTACTTGTCGACCACCGGCTGCACCTTCTGGCGCATGCGCGCCACTTCATCGGCGGACACGGTGTTGATCTTCATGCCGTGCTGCTCCAGCGTGCCCATGGCCTTGAGCGAGTCGGCGCGGCTGTCCTGGCGCTCGAAGTCGCGCGAGGTCGCGGCGGCCTGGCGGATCAGCTGCTGCTCGTCGGCCGACAGCTTGTCCCACCATTTCTTCGAGGCCAGCACCACCCAGGGCGTGTAGACGTGGCGCGTGATGGTCAGGTAGGGCTGCACTTCGTAGAACTTGCTGCTCTGGATCGTGGTGATGGGGTTTTCCTGGCCGTCCACCGTGCGCGTCTCCAGCGCCGTGAACAGCTCGGAGAAGGGCATGGGCACGGCGTTGGCGCCCAGCGTGTTGAACACGCCCAGCGCGATCTGGTTCTGCATGACGCGCAGCTTGATGCCTTGCAGGTCCTCGGCGCGGGCGATGGGGCGCTTGGAGTTGGTCATGTTGCGAAAGCCGTTCTCCCAATAGACCAGGCCCACCAGCCCCTTGGCCTCCAGCTTCTTGAGCAGGTCCTGGCCCAGCGGGCCGTCCAGCACCGCATCGGCTTCCTTTTCGCTGTTGAACAGGAACGGCAGGTCGAACACGCCGAACTCCTTGACCATGCCGGCCAGCGGCGCGGTCGAGCCCACCATCATTTCCTGGGCGCCGCCGGCCAGCGCGCCCTGCATCTGTTCGTCCGAGCCCAGGTTGGCCGAGCCGAAGGTCTTCATCTTCAGCTTGCCGCCGCTGATCTTCTCCAGTTCCTGCGCCAGGTGGCGCGCGGCGCGGCCCTGCACGCTTTCCTCGTTCAGGCCGTAGCCGAAGCGGATCAGGCGCGGCTTGACGTCAGCCGCCGAGGCGGCGCCGGCCACGGCGCAGGACAGGGCGGCGGCCAGGACCAGGATGCGGGCCTTGAGCGAGGTCTTGGGCGGGGTGTTTTGCAGCTTGAGCATGTCTTTCCTCCTTGGTTCTTCTTTGTGGGCGCGCCCTAGTGCATCCAGCGCGCGGGGACGGTGATCAGCTCGGGGAAGATCACCAGCAGGACCAGCAGCAGCGTGTAGGCGACCACGTAGCGCCACACGCCCCTGCAGATGGTTTCCATGTTGATGCGGGCCACGCCGCAGACCACGTTCAGCACCGTGCCCACCGGCGGCGTGAGCAGGCCGACGCAGCCCACCATGACGAACATCACGCCGAAATAGACCGGGTCGATGCCTGCCTTGGTGATGACCGGCATCAGCACCGGCGCCAGGATCAGGATGGTGGGCGTCAGGTCCATCACCGTGCCGACCAGCGTCAGCAGCACCAGCAGCGCGAACATCAGCAGCCTGGGCTGGTCCAGCACCGGATCGAGCAGCGCGATCAGGTCCTGCGGCATGTCGGCCAGCGTGATCATGTAGGACGACATCATGGCCGCCGCCACCAGGAACATGACCACGGCGGTGGTGCGGGCGGCGTTGACGAACAGCGGCATCAGGTCGCGCGCCTTGATCTCGCGGTAGACGAACAGGCTGACCAGCAGCGCGTACACCGCCGCCACCACGGCGGCCTCGGTCGGCGTGAAGATGCCGCCGCGCAGGCCGCCGATGATGATGACGGGCAGCATCAGCGCCCAGCCCGCCTCGCGCAGCGCCCGCAACCGCGCACTCCAGGGCTGGCGCGGCGAGGGCGTGATGCTGCCGTGCTTGCGCGCCACCCAGGTCCACACCGCCACCAGCGTCAGGCCCATCATCAGGCCCGGGGCGATGCCGGCGAAAAAGAGCTTGGTGATCGACACATTGGTGGCGACGCCGAAGATGATGAAGGAGATCGACGGCGGGATGATGGGCGCGATGATGCCGCCGGCGGCGATCAGGCCGGAGGCCTGGCCGGCGTCGTAGCCCTTTTCGCGCAGCAT
>NZ_JAGTJY010000248.1:0-7344 GCF_018195695.1 Achromobacter sp. Marseille-Q0513
CGCACCGTGCTGCTGGCGCAATACCAGGCGCACGACGGAGCGGGCGAGATCGACGTCAAGAAGCTGCTGGCCAGCGTCGTGCCGGACGTGGCCGCCGGCCTGCCGGACGGCCTGGTGATCGACCTGGCCGACGCGATGATCGCCATCGTCAGCGAGAACGGCCAGCGGAAGTTCCTGTTCGCGATGGACATCGCGCTGGAGTTCCCGCTGTCCAGCCTGCCGCTGATCGGCAAGGCCGTGCCGCAGGACGCCAAGGCCGGCCTGAAGAACCTGAAGCTGATCGTGTCCTCCGCCGCCTTGAGCGCCGACGATGTCACGCTGATCAACAGCCTGTCGCCCAAGCCCGTGCTGCCCGAGCCCGCCGCCCAGCTCAAGGGCGACGCCGTGCCCAAGGGCTTCTCGATGGCCGCGCAGATCGAGCTGGGCCAGTTCACGATGCTGCTGACCAGCCCGCCGGCCCCGGCGAACACGAAGGGCCTGGCGCGCGCGCACGCGCCCTATGCGTCGCCCGCGCCGTCGTCCGTGACCTGGGTCAACGTGCAGAAGTCGTTCGGCCCGGTCTCTATCCAGAAGGTGGGTTTCGCCTACGACCAGGGCAGCCTGTACGTGCTGTCCAACCTGAGCCTGGCCGCCGGCGGCCTGGAAATCGACCTGATCGGCATCGGCATGGGTTCGCCGATCAAGCAGCCGCGCCTGGGCTTCACCATCGAGGGGCTGGCGATCAGCTACCAGCAGGGGCCGGTGTCCATCATGGGCGGCATGCTGGGCACGCTGGATCCGCTGGACTTCACCGGCGCGCTCAGCGTCAAGGTGCCGCAGTTCTCGCTGGCCGCGCTGGCGGGCTATGCCCAATACCAGGATCACCCCTCGTTCTTCCTGTACGGCGTGCTGAACGCGCCGCTGGGCGGACCGCCGGCGTTCTTCGTCAACGGCGTGGCGGCCGGCGTGGGCTTCAACCGCAAGCTGCTGGTGCCCGATGTCTCGGGCGTGGCGAGCTTTCCGCTGGTGCAGTGGGCGCAGGGGGACGGCACGCCGTCCATGGATCCGTCCAAGCCCATCGGCGATCAGGTCCAGGCGGTGCTGACCATGCTGTCGCAGTCGGGCGTGGTCGCGCCCAGCGTGGGCGATTACTGGCTGGCGGCCGGCCTGCGCTTCACCAGCTTCGAGCTGGTGGACTCCTTCGCGCTGCTCACCGTCAGCGTCGGCGCCGACGTGGAGATCGACCTGCTGGGCCTGTCCACCGTGACCGTGCCGCCGCAGGATCCGGTGCCCGTGGCCGAGGTGCAGATCGCGCTGGAAGTGTCGTTCTCGTATGCGCGCGGACTGGTGGCCGTGGCCGGCCAGCTGACCGACAACAGCTACGTGCTGTCGCGCGACTGCAAGCTGACCGGCGGCTTCGCCTTCTACGTCTGGTTCAAGGGCGAGCGCGCCGGCGAGGCGGTGCTGAGCCTGGGCGGCTACAACCCCAACTTCACCGTGCCCAAGGACTATCCGGTGGTGCCCCGGCTGGGGCTGAACTGGCAGGTGATTCCGGAGCTGAGCATCACCGGCGGCCTGTACTTCGCCGTCACGCCCAACGTCATCATGGCCGGCGGCAAGCTCAGCGCGGTCTGGGACAGCGGCCCGATCCGCGCCTGGTTCACCTACTGGGCCGATTTCCTGATGACCTTCAAGCCGTTCCACTACCACGTGAACGGCGGCATCGACCTGGGCGCTTCCTTCACGGTGGACCTGTGGCTGTTCAGCATTTCCGTCACCATCCACATCGGCGTGGAGCTGACGCTCAAGGGACCGCCCTTCTCTGGCCAGGCCCGCGTGGATCTGTCCATCATCTCCTTCACCATCAGCTTCGGCGACGCCGGCCAGGGCGACACCAAGATTCCCTGGTCGCAGTTCGTCCAGCAGCTGCTGCCGTCCAACGCGCCGCCGGCCATGGCGCGCAGGACGCGGCGCGGCCGGCTGGAAGGCGCGGCGTCCGCCCCGCGCGCCGACGACGTCCAGCCCGCGGTGGTGCAGATCAACCTGACCGGCGGCCTGGTGCGCCGCCTGCCCGATACCGCCGACGGCCCCTGCTACCTGGTCAGCGCCGAGACCTTCCAATGCAGCGTGCTGACCACCATCCCGGCCAAGAGCGTCGCGTTCGACACCAATCCCGACCATGCCGGTTTCGCGAACCTGGGCTGGGCGCCGGACGCGCAGCAGCCCTGCGATCCCTCCGGCAAGCCGATACCGGTGAACAACAGCTTCGGCGTCGGCCCGGCGCGGATCGCGTCGGGCAGTTTCAACCCCGCGCTGACGCTGAGCCTGGAATCCGAGGAGGATTCGACGCTGCAGGCCGTGCGCATGCTGTCGAACGCGCCCAAGGCGCTGTGGGAGGTCAAGCAGCTCGACGCCAATGGCGTGCCGCAGGTCGATCCCGGCACCGCGCTGACCGACGCCAGCTTCGCCAATGCGCTGGTCGGCCTCTCGCTCAGTCCCTGCGTGGCGCCGCCGGACACCCTGTGTCCGGTGCCGCTGGAATCGCTGCTGTACACGCTGGACGATGACATCCGGCCGTTCGCCTGGAGCCCCGGACAGCCGCCCGCCGGCGACGACTTCTCCGGCCAGACCGTGGCCGGCACCATCGCCTCGGCGCCGGCCGCGCGCCAGCGCGGCCTGCTGCTGGCCGCGCTGGCGCCGCTGGGGGTGAACGTGGACACACAGGTCAACGGGGCGCGCCTGGCCACCCCCGCCACCAACGACCTGGAATCCGCGCCCCGCCTCAGGCTGCTGGGCGAGCAGGCCGCCGCCTGACGGCAGCGCGCAACAGGAACCGAACCGGACCGGAGCCCATGAGCACCTACACCGCAAGCCAGCTCGACAAGCAGGTCGTCTTCATCCAGAACGACATCCCGCCGCTGCGCGACGGCGTCTACACCCTGCGCGCCACGCACACGGTGCCGAACCAGGATCCAGGCAGCTTCAGCGCGGCCAGCAGCTTCGTGGTCCAGGGCGAGCGCTTCGCGCTGGCCGCCACCGAGATCGACGCGGTGTTCCCGCCCAACCTGGCCAACGGCGAATTCGACGGCGTGCTGCCGCACGTGACGCTCACGCGCTGCACCCTGCCCTGGGAACGCGGGCTGGACACGCCGCATTCGGCCCATACCTACCCGCAGTCCCCCTGGCTGGCCGTGCTGGTGTGCGACAACAGCGACCAGCAGCCGGCGCCGCTGCCCATCGCCGCCACCGCCAAGGACCTGGTGCCGGTCGGCACCGCGATCACCGTGACCGGATCCAGCGCCACGGGCCAGGGCACCCTGCCGGCATCCAAGCTGTCCTACGGCGCGGCGCTGCTGTCGGTGCTGGGCTATGGCGAAACCCCGGACGACGCCTGCAGCGTGATCGACCTGCCCGTGGACCTGTTCAATCAGGTCGCGCCCGCCGCCGCGGACCTGGCCTACCTGGCCCATGTGCGCGAGGTCGACACCCTGCACGGACCGGACACGGACGCCGACCGCGCTCGCAGCGCCGTGGTGGTCGCCAACCGCACTGCGCCCTCCAATGGCGCGGCGCGCGCCTATCTGGTGTCGCTCGAGGGCATGGCCGACTATCTGCCGTCCGCCAGCGGCCAGGCCAGCCCGCTGATCGATTCCCGCGTCAAACAGGTGCGCCTGCTGGTCTACCGCAGCTGGACCTTCACCGCCAACAACCTCGACCAGACGCTGTCGCAGCTGCTCAGCAACCTGAACGCGCCCGGCCCCGACGGCGTGCGCGTCACCACGCCCTGCCTGCCCGCGGGCGGGCCGCCGCCCAGCGCCGCCCGGCTCGCGGCCGCCATGGCCGCGCAAGCCAGCGGCCAGGCCAGCGCCGACGATGCCGCCGTGCTGATGCGCAACGCCCTGCTGATGGGCTATGTGCCGATGAACCATCACCTGCGCCACGGCGGCAAGACCGTCTCCTTCTATCGCGGCCCGCTGTCTCCGCTGCCGGTGCCGGCCGCCAGCGCCGCCGCCTACTACAACAGTCCGGACGCCGCCAACGCCTACAACCCCTATACGGGCCTGTTCGATGTGTCCTACGGCGCCGCCTGGCAGCTGGGACAGCTGATGGCCCTGCAAAGCGCCGGCATGGCCAATCAGCTGTATGCGTGGAAGCGCTCGGTCACGCAGCAGCAGGCCATGGCGGCCGAACAGCAGCTGCTGGCGCAGCGCCTGCAGGGCGCGCCCCTGTTCCAGGGCTTCATGTCGCAACGCGCGGCCCTGCTGCGCGACGGCCCGCCGCCGCTGCCCGACGAGGTGGCGGACTGGTTCTCCAACCTGGCCACGCTGCAGGGCATTCCGTTCAGCTATCTGGTGCCGGACGAGCGCATGCTGCCGCCCGAGTCCATCCGCTTTTTCTGGCTGGACAGCAACTGGATGGACGCGCTGATCGACGGCGCCTTCAGCATCGGCCGCGCCGGCGTGTCGCCGCAGTCGATCGAGGCGCGCCATGCCCCGTCGCTGCGCGCCCAGGCCCGCATGGGCATGGGCCTGCGCGCGGCCAACCGGCGCCGCGCGCTGCACGCCGCCGGCATCAGGGCCGGCCAGGCGCCGGTCACCGGTTGCCTGATCCGCTCGCAGGCCATCGCCGGCTGGCCCAAGCTGCGCATCCTGGGTTTCGCCGACGCCAAGATGCAGCAGGCGCTGCCCGCCCTGCGCATCGCGCGCCTGTCCGACGACACGGTGCTGTGCCTGTTCAACGGCGAGCTGGTCTCGCTGTGCCTGCGCGAACCGCCGGAACAGCAGCATCATGGCGTGGAAGGCATGCCCGACGCTCTCTACACCACGCTGCGCGCCGTCAGCGGCGGCCCCGACGGGCAGGCGCCGGGCCAGCAGTACACGAGCAATCCCAAGCCCTTCGTCAGCCCCTGCGACCCGGGTGGCAAGTTCGCGCGCGCCTGCCTGAGCGTGCGCGCCGACGGCCGCACGCTGGACGTGGCCGGTTCGGCCGGCGTCATCAGCCTGCGCCTGACCCGGGATTTCTCGCAAAAGCTGCCCAGCGGTTTCACCTCGGCCGAGTACGCGCTCGAAATGACCAAGGGCGTCGTTGAAGTGGAGTACCTGCGATGAGCACCCTGATCGTTCCCGTCGACCTCACGGCCTATTGCATCGGCACGCTGGACGCCGCCGGCCCCGCGCGCGCCTTCGCCGGCGGCAGCACCGATTACAGCAACCAGGTCAGCCGCGACCGTCCCGCCTTCCTGGGCCTGAACGTCAGCCGCGATCCGAGCCAGGCGCCGCTATGGCCCATGGAACAGGGCGTGCACCTGCATTGGGCCATGCCGGACGCCCTGACCCGCGCGCCGCAAGGCGATGCGCTGCGCTTTCCGGCGCTGCCCAACCGCTGGCTGGTCAGCCGCATCGCGCCCGACGCGCTGACGAGCCGCCACTGGATCGTGCAGAGCGATCTGCTGTCGGACACGCCGCCCGCCGCCGGCCATGCGCCCACCGTGCCCGTGGCGGTCGCCGCGGCCAACGGCCAGCCCACGCAACGCGGCTTCCGCTTCCTGGGCGCCACGCAAGTGTTCGACGCCGGCTGGAGCGACCCGGCCCCGGCGGCCAACGCCGCGCGCGGCCTGCGCGCGCAGACCGGCGCGGACCTGCATGCCGTGGCCACCGGCGATATCGCCTTCGCCGCCTTCTACCCGAACTCCCGAGGCGTATTCGGCTTCCACGACGACCTGACCGATCTGAATCCCGGCCCGGACGGCGTGGCGCTGCTGTACACCGTCACCGGCTGGTACGCGGATCCGACCCAGGATCCGCTGCGGGGCGCGCCTACCCTGGCGCAATTGCAGCAGACCCTGGGTTGGACCTGCGCCAGCGCCGATCCCAAGGCCGACCGCTCGCTGTACAACGGCCTGATCCAGGGCCTGGTCTGGAATCCCCACACCCGCTATGTCGACGACGCGCCCACGCCCATCGATGGCGACGTCGCCATCGGCAATCATCCCGCCGAGGCGCTGGCCGCCTACTTCCGAGGCCTGAACAGCCCGGCCACGCCCATCTACGAGGAACTGCTCACGCTGTATGCCACTGGCCTGCTGCCCGGCCTGTCCGCGCCCGCGCCGGGCCAGTTGGCGCTGCTGGAGGAAACGCTGCACGCGCTGCAATTCAGCGCTCAGGACGCCGGCACGATCTACACGGTGACGCGCGACGACGCCGAGGCCATCGACCTACCCCTGCCGCTGGCCGACGCGCTCAACCAGCTCAACCTGCTGCGATTGGCGGCCGATGCCTCCGCCGTCCAGGTGCGCCAGGCGCGCTGGCAGCTGTTCTCCGCCTGGCTGCGGCTGTTCAGCGTGGACAGCGGCAACCAGCAGGCCGCGCTGAGCGCGTTCTCCAGCCAGTTCGCCTTGCAGGGCGCGATCGACCGGCATCAACGTGAAGCCGACGACGCGGTCGCCGCGCAAGCCGCCGCCGTGCGCGCCTTGCTGGGCAGCGAGCTGACGCTGACCACGGCGCCGGCCCCCAGCTATCGCGGTCCGGCCGAGCCGGTGCTGCTGCTGGCCGGCGACGCCGCCGCGCCGGCGCTGCGCTATGGCGGCGACGGCCGCTACCATCCCTCGGGCTATCTGCCGTGCCGGCTGGCCGACGCGGTGCTGGACACCGTATCGATCGGTCCGTCCACCACGCTGCGCGCCGCCAGCTACGCGCCGCTGGCTCCGCCCGCGCCCAACCGCCTGCCCGACCCCGCCGTCGGCGCGCTGGTGCTGGAGGCGGCCTTGCTATGCACCGTAATCGGCGCGCGCGCCAGCGGCCTGGCCCCGGCCGCGCTGGCGGCCGACCTGACGGCCTGGACCGAGAGCGGCGCGGCCCGCTACTACGCCAGCGCGCAGGGCCTGCCGCCATCGGCCGTGGGCGTGGGCGCCTGGCCCGGCGCCAATCCATGGTGCTCGCTGGCAGTGCTGTGGCAGGGCCACTATCACCCGCTGCTGGCCACCGCCCAGGCCGGCGCGGCCGTGGATTATCCACCCCGCTATTTCACGGCCAACTACCTGCTGGACCCCAACGCGCCGGGCGCCATCGCCTATCAGCCCGGGGCGGACGGCATCCACATCGACCCCGCCAGCATCGACTTCGATTCGCGCGATCCCGCGTCGGGCACGCATCTGTACCAAGGCCTGTCCATCCTGTCGGCGGCGTCGGCGGACAACCTGCGCAACCAGCTCGCGCGGGATTTGGCGCGGCAGCCGGACGCGACGCTGCAAACCATCGCCGATCAGTTGGCCGCCACTGACATCAGCATGCAGAGCATGACCGGGCTGAACGACCAGTTGCTCAGCCGCCGCCGCAGCCTGCAATTGAGCATCGGCGTGTCCGCCAC
>NZ_JAGTJY010000249.1:0-7277 GCF_018195695.1 Achromobacter sp. Marseille-Q0513
CTCCCCCCCTGCCCGCGCGATCGGTGTATTCGTCATGGGCAACACACCTGACCGAATACGCCGACCCTTCTGATCGGACGCCGGCGCACGCGCGCATCGAGCAAAGAGATCCGCTGCAAGGAGATCACCCGCAGAGATGTCTTCACAGAGATACCCCGAGCTGCGGGCGCGCCCTCTGAATATCGGACTCATCCTGCCCCTCCAACCCATTGCCATGGCCGATCGTGCCCTGGCAATCTGATGATCGGGCGGGCGGTTGCTCCTTGCCAGCCCGAAAAGGCCGCACATTGCGTGCGCCATCCACCAAGACGCTCACTGCCCGATATGACTACCAGCCTCGCGCGGCCGCCATCCCGCCTTTCGATATTTGCGTTTCCACGGGTGCCGACCTATGCTGACCACATGGCTCCCCTGAAACCCTCCAAGCCGCCGCCGGCCAAGGCACCCGGCAGCAGCCGTTCCGCCCGAGCGTCCGGGAAGGCAGTCCCCGCGCCGATAACATCATTGGAAAACGCCGTGCTGGAGGTACTCAAGACAGTCCGGCAACACCAACAGGCAAGGCCGAAGAAAAGCCCGGCAAAGCGTCATCCGGCACAAACGCTGATCCATCCCGCCGCCTCGGGAGGATTCGCGCTGTTGCTGGCCGAGCCGGAAGCGATGAGCTACCTGGAACGGCACTCCGCGCAACGCCATCAGGCATTGGTCCACGAAAGAACCGTCCGTATACGCGGGCAAGGCGAACCCGACCGGCGCTACGCATTCGCCTATGCGATCGATCCCGATGACAACGAAACCGTGATCTTCCGGGTCCGCGCCCTGTCCGACCGTGCCCTGGGCCCCATGCGCATCCCCATGCTGTCCACGCAGCAGGCAGCCGACCTGCTCAACGTCAGCCGGCCGTATGTCGTCAAACTGGTGGAGGACGGCGTGTTCCAAGGGGTCGAAAGAACGCAGGCAGGCCATCGCCGCATTCCCGCGCCAGAGGTCGAGCGCGTTCGCCTTGCGATGCAAACCTCTCGCCGCACCGTGCTGAACCGGCTTGAAACCCTCACGTCCGATCAACGGGCCCAGGAACTTGAAACCGCGCGTGCGGTTCCAGCGCGCCGCTGGACGAAATCGTCCTGATGCCGGACGCGGTACGAGCCCTGGCGACCATCATCGCGCGGTCGGCAAGGGCAACGCCGGTATTCCTGGACGCCAATATCCTGCTGCCGCAGTACTTGCGCAGCACCTTTCTGGATCTGGCGGACGCCGGGCTCATTCAGGCGCACTGGAGCCCCCTGGTTCTCAAGGAAGTGCAACGAAACCTGGTCAAGCCCGCGTTTGGCCAAACGGCAAGGCAGGCGGCCGAAGTGGTACGGCTTTTAGACCGGGCCTTTCCCGATGCGCGGATTCGCGCCAGCAAGATGCTGGAACACGGTTTCAGCGCCAGCGTCGATGCCAAGGACATCCACGTAGCGGCGAGCGCGCTGAAACTGAGCCAGCGGCATCACCCTGACCTGCCGGTCTTCCTGGTGACGAACAACACGCGTCACCTGCCCCAAGCGGCATTCCTGGGTACCCGCATTCGATCCTTGCGGCCGGGCGTCTTTCTTGCGGCCTTGCTCAAGGCCCGGCCGCGCACGGCCGATGTGCTTGCAGCCATGCTTCTGCGCTTCAAGGCGCCGTCAGTCGCCCAAGATGATTACCTGAATCTTCTGGATCGCCATGGATGCTCGATCTTCGCCACCGCCCTGGCCAATCATTGGGGATACGCGGCCGCATGATCGCCATTGATTCCCTGGCCGGGACGGATACCGCAGCCGTCAGCGTGAGCCCGCCCCCGACAATGCCTCCCTCAAAAACCCCACGAACAACGACACCACCCTCGGCACGTGCGGCGTATACGGCCGGACCGCGAACAGGCTGTCGGCGAAATCCCCCTCCACCCGCCAATCGCCCAGCACCTCGACCAATGTCCCGTCGCGCAGCGCCGGACCCGCGCTGAAATCGGGCAGCAGCGCGATGCCGACGGAACCAAGCGCGGCCTCTCGCAATACCTCGCTGTTGTTGGCCGCGAAGCTGCCCCGGACCGGCACCTGCACGCGCTCGTCCGCCCCCGGACGCCGGAACGCCCAGGCCGCCGCGCCCGAGCGCCGCAGGTAATGGATGCAGTCGTGCCGCTCCAGATCCGCCGGCACGGCGGGCGTGCCGTGCTCGGCCAGGTACATAGGCGTGGCGACCAGCACCGAACGTATCTCGCCGATCAGCGAAGCCACATGCGTGTCGGGCACCTCGGCCACGTGCCGGATCGCCAGGTCGAAGCCCTCGGTGGCCAGCGCGGCCAGCCGGTCGCTCAGGTCCAGCTGGATCTGCACGTCCGGGTAGCGCTTGAGGAACGCCGGAATCAGCGGCGCGATGATCTGCCGCCCCAGCGCCACCGGCGCGGTCATCGCCAACACGCCCCGTGGCCCGGCCGACAGGTCCTTCACGGCCGAGTAGCCCGCCTCGATGCGCTGGAAGGCGGCGGCGGTCTGCTCGACCAGGTGCGCGCCCGCCTCCGTCAGGCTGACGCCGCGCGTCGTGCGCCGCACCAGCGGCAGTCCGACGGCCTTTTCCAGCTCGGCGATGCGCTGGCTGACCGAGGCCTTGCTGAGCTGCAGGCGCTGCGCCGCCGCCGTAAAGCTGCCGGTCTCGGCCAGGATGCCCAGGCAGTGGATGTGCGACCACAGGTCTTCCAATCGTCTTGCTCGTTCCATGCGCATTCCGTTGTTCAGAATTCCAAACACTGATTCCAGCGTATCGGTCTCGACGGCCGCCGCGCGTTCAGCGACATTGCGGGCTGGTCCAGCCATTCCCCAAGATCCAGGAGCACAGCATGAACGCAAGCATCATCGGCCACTACATCGGCGGCCAAACCGTGCCCGGGCAAGGCGCCCGCCAGCCGGTCTACAACCCCGCCACCGGCGCCGTCGCCCGCCACGTCGCCTTGGCCACGCCGGACGAGGTTGCCCGCGCCGTCGCCAGCGCCCAGGCCGCCTTCCCCGCCTGGGCGGACACGCCGCCGATCCGCCGCGCCCGCGTCATGTTCAAGTTCCTGGAGCTGCTGAACCGTCACCGCGACGAACTGGCCCACCTGATCACCGCTGAACACGGCAAGGTCTTTACCGACGCGCAGGGCGAAGTGTCGCGCGGCATCGACATCGTCGAGTTCGCCTGCGGCATTCCCCAGCTGCTCAAGGGAGACTACACCGAACAGGTCTCCACCGGCATCGACAATTGGACGATGCGCCAGCCGCTGGGCGTGGTGGCGGGCATCACGCCCTTCAACTTCCCGGTGATGGTGCCGATGTGGATGATCCCCGTCGCCATCGCCGCCGGCAACACCTTCGTGCTCAAGCCCAGCCCCATCGACCCCAGCCCGTCGCTGCGCATCGCCGAGCTGCTGAAGGAAGCCGGCCTGCCGGACGGCGTCTTCAACGTGGTGCAGGGCGACAAGACGGCCGTCGACGCGCTGCTGGAGCATCCCGACGTGAAGGCCCTGAGCTTCGTCGGCTCCACCCCGATCGCCAACTACATCTACGAGACCGGTGCCCGCCTCGGCAAGCGCGTGCAGGCGCTGGGCGGCGCCAAGAACCACATGGTGGTGATGCCCGACGCCGATATCGACCAGGCCGTGGACGCGCTGATCGGCGCCGGCTACGGCTCGGCCGGCGAGCGCTGCATGGCCATCAGCGTGGCCGTGCTGGTGGGCGACGCGGCCGAGCGCTGCCTGCCCAAGCTGATCGAGCGCACCAAGGCGCTGAAGGTGCTGGACGGCGAGAACCTGGACGCCGAGATGGGCCCCATCGTCACCCGCGCCGCCCATGAGCGCATCAGCGGCTACATCGCGCTGGGCGAGCAGGAAGGCGCCAAGCTGCTGGTGGACGGCCGCGGCTTTCGCGGCGCGCAGGCCGGCGCGGGCTGCGACGACGGCTTCTGGCTGGGCGGCACGCTGTTCGACCATGTCACGCCCGACATGCGCATCTACAAGGAAGAGATCTTCGGCCCGGTGCTGGGCTGCGTGCGGGTGCCGGACCTGAAGGCCGCCGTCGATCTCATCAACGCGCACGAATTCGGCAACGGCGTGGCTTGCTTCACGCGCGACGGCAACGTGGCGCGCGAATTCGGCCGCCGCATCCAGGTCGGCATGGTGGGCATCAACGTGCCGATCCCCGTGCCCATGGCCTGGCACGGCTTCGGCGGCTGGAAGCGTTCGCTGTTCGGCGACATGCACGCCTATGGCGAGGAAGGCGTGCGCTTCTACACCAAGCAGAAGTCCATCATGCAGCGCTGGCCCGAGAGCATCGCCAAGGGCGCGGAATTCGCCATGCCGACGGCGAAGTAGGCCGCGCCATCACGCCGGCGACATCCACCCGCGATAGATCGCTCCCGCGCCAGCCACCGCCAGCAGCAGGAAGATGAGCCGCTGCAGGCGGGCCGGCGCTACCCGCGTCCTGAGGCGCGATCCGGCGTACAACCCGGCCAGCGCCACGGGCAGCAGCAAGGCAGCGCTCTTCAGCATGGTCGGCTGCGCATACAGCCCGGCGGCGGCGAAGGCCCCGGCGCGGACGACGCCGCTGGCCAGGATGACGACCGAAATCGTGGCGCGGAACGCGTCCAGCGCGGCAATGCGGCGCGACAGGTAGATGGTGTAGATCGGTCCGCCCGTGCCGAACAGCGCGCTGAACACGCCGCCGAACACGCCGAACGGCAGCGCCCAGGGCGTGGGCAGCGGCTCCTGGCTGGCGCCCCGGCCGCCCCTCAGGCCGCGCGCACAGACCGTCAGCACGAAGCAGCCCAGCACGATCAGCGGCCAGCGCGCGCCTGCATTGCGCAGCAGCGTCACGCCCAGGAAGATGCCCAGCAGCATCCACGGAAACAGCCGCGCCAGTTCCACGCGCGACACCTGCCGCCAGTTCCGGCCGCCGACCAGCGCCGTGCAGGCCAGGTCGAACAGCACGACCAGCGGCACGGCGAAGGACAAGGGCATGAACTGCGCCAGGATGGGCACGGCGACCATGGCGGCGCCGAACCCCGTCATGCCGAACACCACATACGCGGTGAAGACGACGGGCGCGGCCAGGGCGATGAGGTCGGCGGGCATGTCGCGATCTGCCTACATGAAGGGGAATGGTGCGCGCGCCAGCCATCGGGACGGCGCGCGTCGGTTCAGTTCGCCGTGATCTGCTTTTTCCGGACCAGGGCCTGCCAGCGGGCCGACTCCTGCACGATCTCCTCCTTGAGCGGGCCGGGTGGCTTCACCGCAGCGGACATGCCCTGCTCCTCGAAGTAACGCTTCATGCCGGGCTGCTCCACGGCCGTCTTGAGGTCAGCCAGCAGCCGGTCCACGATGGGCTGCGGCGTTCCCGCCGGCGCCATCAACGCGAACCAGCCGGTGTATTCGAAGCCGGGCACGCCCGCCTCGGCCACGGTGGGCACGCCCGGCAGCAGCGGCGAGCGCTCCTTGCCCGTGACGGCCAGCGCGCGCAGGCGGTCGCCCTTGAGCAAGGGAGTGATGGCATTGATGTTGGCGACGGCCACTTCCACCACGCCCGCCATCAGGTCCGAATAGGCCGGCCCTTCGCCCTTGTAGGGCACGTGCACCAGCTTGATGCCCGCCGCGTCGCTGAAGGCCTCGCCCGCCATGTGCGTCTGGCTGCCTACGCCGGCGGACGAGAAGTTGAGCTTGCCCGGCCGCGCCTGGGCATAGGCGATCAGCTCCCGGATGTTCTTCACGGGCAGGCCGGCGTTCACCGTCACGACCATGGGGCCGCTGGCCACCTTCCCGACCAGGCTGAAGTTGTCCAGCGAGTACGGCAGCTTGCCGTAGATGTACTGGTTGACGGTGAACATGCTGCCCGATGCCAGCAGCAGGGTATAGCCGTCGGCGGGCGACAAGGCCACCGCCTGCGCGCCCACGCTGCCGCCGGCGCCGGCGCGGTTCTCGACGATCACGTTCTGCTTCAGGCGCTTGCCCAGCTCGGACGCCAGCGCCCGCCCCAGGAAGTCCGTCGCGCCGCCGGCCGCGAAGGGCACGACGATGCGGACGACCCGGTCTTCGGGCCATTGCGCGCGCGCCGGCGCCGCGAGCAGCGGCGTCAGCATCAATGCACAGGCGAGCGCCTTGGCGTAGCGCCTGCGGTTTTTGGGTTGAACCATGTGCTGCATGTCAGTCTCCTTGGATTCCCGGACCCGGGAGCCCTCCGGTGCGTGCCGGCGGGCGTTTTTTCAGGCAACAGCGTTTCTTGAGGCAACAACTCTCCCTCGGGCCGATCGGCCCGACGTCTACCGGAGGAAGCTACGTGGAATGCGACGGTTGCCTAGCGCGAGCCGGTCCGTTCTTTTTCTTGGCTGTCGGCGCAAACCGACTTCAGCGCCTCGAGCAGCAGGCGCGAAAGATGAGACCTCGGGTTCTCCTTGGGAACCAGGATGCCCAGCCGTCGGGTCACCGTCGGCGAGCCAAAGGGAATCACGCGGATGGTGGCGGGGAACTCGTTCTTCACGCCCCGGGCCGGCACCACCGAGGCGCCCAGGCCATTGGCGACCATGGCCACCACGCCTTCCAGGTTGTCGATCTCCATGGTCGAGCGCACCACGATCTGGCGCCGCAGGATCTCCTCCTGCACCAGGTTGCCGACGCGCGCCAGGCGGTTGAAGCGCACGTAGGGCGTCTGCTCCAGCACTTCCTGGTCATTCGCGCCCTTGACCGAGCGGTGGGCGATGACGACCAGCTGCTCATCGACGAAGGGCAGGAAATCCAGGTCCGAACGCGGCACCTCGGGCTCGGTCACGATGGCCACGTCCAGCTGCCGGTGATGCACGGCGCGTTCCAGGTCGTGCGTGAGACCCGTGGTGACGTGGACCTCCAGGCCATGGCCCTGCTTCTGCAGATGGCGCAGCGCCAGCGGCAGCACGCCGGAAGCGCAGGTGTGCACGCTGCCCAGCTTGAGCAGGCCGGCGCCCGTGCCCTTCTTCAGCGCGGCGCTCATGCTTTCCCAGTGCGCGATCAGGTCGCGCGCGCGGTGCACCAGCGCCAGCCCGGCGTCGGTCAGGACCGGCGGGCGGCGGCTGCGGTCGAAGATCGCGTTCTCCAGGTCCTCTTTCCGCCCCCGCACCTGCAAGCTGACGGGCGGCAGCCGCCGGGCGCAGCGTGTGCCCGCCCCGGCGAACCTGCCGCAGCCGGCGAACCCGCTCCGGGGGTAGCGTGCGCGGCGATCCATCATGCGGGCCTACGTCTGCGGCGGGGGGGGCGCGGG
>NZ_JAGTJY010000024.1:0-51677 GCF_018195695.1 Achromobacter sp. Marseille-Q0513
TGCCGGCGTGCAACCTGCCGCTGACCGGCGTGGGCGTGGTCAACCTGATCATCACCGACCTGGGCGTGATGGAAGTCACCGAGGGCGGCCTGAAGCTGCTGGAAGTGGCGCCGGGCGTGACGGTCGACGAGATCCAGTCCAAGACGCTGGCCAAGCTGGATGTGTCGGCGGTGAAGTAGGCGCCGTCTTTGCTTGGTAGGAGAAAGCCCGCGCGAGCGGGCTTTTTTCTTTGTTGGGCCAAGCCGCGGCCCATGAAGCGGCGCCTAGAGCGCGAGCCGGTTTCCCCATGCCGTCGGACTCTCCCCCGAGAACCGGGTGAAATCCCGGATCAGGTGCGCCTGGTCGGCATAACCGCACTGGCCCGCGAGCTCGGCCCAGCCGCAGGTCCGGCGCCGCGCATGCGCCAGGGCGTGGTTGAAGCGCATCATCTGCGCGATCGTCTTCGGCGACAGGCCGATCTCGTCATGGAACCGGGCCGCCAGATGCTTGCGGCTCCAGCCCAGCTGGCTCGCGATGGCCTCGATTCTTTCCATGCCGTGCGACTGCCGCAGTCGCTCGTAAGCCCAGGTGGCGGGCGAGCCTGTCCTGGCCATGGCCAACAGGCGGCTCGCGAGAAACGCCTCAACGATGTCAAAGCGCCGCTCCCAATCCGCCTCGTCGCCCAAACGCTCGCGCAATGCCGCGACCGTGTTCCCGAGCAGATCCTCAGCCCTGGCCATGCCTCCCGCGATCTCGGACATCGGCAGATCGAAGAACCGGCGCGCGCCGGACGGCGTGAAGCTCACGCTGATGCATGCGCTCCCGCCCCCCGATTCGATCAGGGCGGGGCCGGCCACCAGGCCGGCGACGAAACTGCCGTCCATGACGGCGGGCTGCGAGGCCTCGCCGATCCTGATCGCGAACGGCGCGCCGAAGCTGATGATCCAGGGGATTTCCAGGCGCGCGGGCTGCAGCTGCCGGACGCGCTCGACCACGTTTTCCTGATAGCCGGAAATATCGACCACGTCATGCCGCAGCACGGCGTGCGGCGCCCTGCGCCACAGGGTGACGCCTTGCATGCTTGGCGGCAGCGGGCCCGCCGACGTCTCGATCCAGTCCCGCATGGCTATGGCCGGCAGGCGCCCGGGATGCCCGGGCGGGACGATGACCATCGGTACAGGCGATTTCCAGCCATGGGGCGCTCCTTCCTAGGCCGCGCGTCACGCGGCCAGGTAACTTTTCTTCAAGACGCGACCGGCCTTGCCGTCCAGGATGTCATTCCCGACCACTTCAGGAATGCGGCATGGACCAGAAACCCTTGCGTATCTTCAACGTCAATCAAATCCTCGGCGGCCTGCCGCTGGCCGATCTCAGCCGTGGCGTGGAGCAGGAGGACGACGCCGACGCCTTTCCGATGCAGGCGGCCTTCGGCAGCGGCGGCCTGTTCATCGGCGGCTTCGTCGGACTGGCGCCCTGGGAAAACCATCCCGATACCGATGAACTCCTTTATGCCGTCGAGGGCGAGGTCGAGATCACGATCCTGACGGATACGGGATCGCAGACGGAAGTGCTGCGGCAGGGCTGCGTCTGTATCGTACCCAAAGGGCTATGGCATCGCCAGCTGGCCCACGCCCCGGTCAGGCTGATGACGATTTCGGGGCCCAGCCTGTCGTCGGAGGCCGATGACCCGCGCCAGGCGACAGCCGCGCCTCGCTGATGCTCCGGTCAAAAATGGCCTGCGGCTGGCGGCGCGCTCCGCCAGCCCGTCCGGCACCAGCGCGCCCGCTCCGACACTGACCTTGGCGCGTTCGTCATGCGGGGACAAGGCATACACGATTGGTAAGCCGCGGAGGCTGGAAAGGCGTTAACCTGCCAGCCAAAATTCCAGCAACGCCCCAGGAAATCCATGACTGGACTGCACATCGCTTTGACGACAGGCGCGGCGGCCGCTCTCGGCTGCCTCGGCGCCGTCATCTGGTGGGCGGACCGACGTATGAAGTCGGACTCTGTACGGGTGGACGGGCAATTTGTCTACGTGGGCAGTACCAGGAAGGCGAAGAAGCTTGCCTGGGCGGACATCGTCGAGATATCCATCGTGCCACTCTACGACGTCGCTCCCGCTGATGACTGCTGGTTGCTACAAGGAAAAACCGCGGAGCATATAGGCTTCTTTGGCCGAGACAACGGAGCTGCCGCCGTACTCGCCCATCTGCAATCTGTTTTGCCGGGATTTGATGTTGCGAAATCACTCAAGCGCGCGCATGCCGAATCAATTTTCGAAGAAGAAGTCCTGGTATGGCGCGCGAACGGATGATCATTTCAGGTCGGCTGCGGAAACTCTCTGAGCGTGGCTTGCGCCTGGCCCTACGCCAAAAAGCGACCCGGCGCCGCAAAGCTTGGGCAGCGCAATATCGGTTCCTGCGTTTGAGTCCGTCATTGAAGGGCATGGTCGAAACGGACTCCAAGCGCTAGACGCCACTGCGGGAAGGTCAACAAGCCTCCCCTGCCACCTGCTTATTACGCCCCACAGCCAAGCCCGACCCGATGAGGTCCGGTTTTTTATTTCCCAGCCATCCACCTGCTGCGCAGTTGTGCCCCTGCACTAAACCATATTGTTGTCAGACCCCGACGCGGCGCATCGTGGCGTAGTTTTCCCCGCTGACGCGGCTCTGCTTGCCACCCCCTTGTTCTGTGAAGTCCAAAGCGGGCGGGAAGAATTCCAAACGCCGTGGAATTCGACTGCATCGGTCCCAAGCCGAGTACAGCTTGCTGGCAAGAAAATTAGGGTCACATTACTACCCTCAAATATGTAACAGCCACCCTCCCCCCCTTGAAGCCCCAAACTTCATCCCTATAATTAGCACTCGACACCGGTGAGTGCTAACAACGCTCCCGGGGCACCCCGAACCATTTCAAATCTCTTCTAGAAACAGGAGTTCCTCATGGCCCTGCGTCCCCTGCACGATCGCGTGATCGTCAAACGCCTGGACAACGAGCGCAAGACCGCCTCGGGCATCGTCATCCCGGACAGCGCCGCTGAAAAGCCGGACCAAGGCGAAGTCGTCGCCGTTGGCCCGGGCAAGAAGACCGAAGACGGCAAGATCCTGCCGGTCGACCTGAAGGCTGGCGACAAGGTGCTGTTCGGCAAGTACGCCGGCCAGTCGGTGAAGGTTGATGGCGAAGAGCTGCTCGTCATCCGCGAGGACGAAATCCTCGCCGTGATCCAGTAAATCCCCGCCTAAACGAATTTTCGAAGGAAGCTGATAAAAATGGCTGCCAAGCAAGTACTGTTCGGTGACGACGCCCGCGTGCGCATCGTCCGTGGCGTGAATGTTCTCGCCAACGCCGTCAAGACCACCCTGGGCCCCAAGGGTCGCAACGTCGTGCTGGAGCGCTCGTTCGGCGCCCCGACCGTGACCAAGGACGGCGTGTCCGTCGCCAAGGAAATCGAACTGAAGGACAAGTTCGAGAACATCGGCGCCCAGCTGGTCAAGGACGTCGCCTCGAAGACCTCCGACAACGCCGGTGACGGCACCACCACCGCCACCGTGCTGGCCCAGGCCATCGTTCAGGAAGGCCTGAAGTACGTTGCCGCCGGTTTCAACCCGATCGACCTGAAGCGCGGCATCGACAAGGCCGTCGCCGCCGCCGTCGCCGAACTGAAGAAGCAATCCAAGCCGGTCACGACCAGCAAGGAAATCGCCCAGGTCGGCTCGATCTCGGCCAACAGCGACACCTCCATCGGCCAGATCATCGCTGACGCGATGGACAAGGTCGGCAAGGAAGGCGTCATCACCGTCGAAGACGGCAAGTCGCTGGAAAACGAGCTGGACGTCGTCGAAGGCATGCAATTCGACCGCGGCTACCTGTCGCCCTACTTCATCAACAACCCGGACAAGCAAGTTGCCGCCCTGGACGACCCGTTCGTCCTGATCTTCGACAAGAAGATCAGCAACATCCGCGACCTGCTGCCCGTGCTGGAACAAGTCGCCAAGTCGAGCCGTCCGCTGCTGATCATCGCCGAAGACGTCGAAGGCGAAGCGCTGGCCACCCTGGTGGTGAACAACATCCGTGGCATCCTGAAGACCACCGCCGTCAAGGCGCCGGGCTTCGGCGACCGCCGCAAGGCCATGCTGGAAGACATCGCCATCCTGACGGGCGGCACGGTGATCTCCGAAGAAACCGGCATGTCGCTGGAAAAGGCCGGCCTGGCTGAACTGGGCCAAGCCAAGCGCATCGAAGTGGGCAAGGAAAACACGACCATCATCGACGGCGCTGGCGACAGCAAGTCGATCGAAGCTCGCGTCAAGCAGATCCGCGTCCAGATCGAAGAAGCCACGTCCGACTACGACCGTGAAAAGCTGCAAGAGCGCGTGGCCAAGCTGGCCGGCGGCGTTGCCGTGATTCGCGTCGGTGCCGCCACCGAAGTCGAAATGAAGGAAAAGAAGGCTCGCGTCGAAGACGCGCTGCACGCCACCCGTGCCGCCGTTGAAGAAGGCGTCGTGGCCGGCGGCGGCGTCGCCCTGCTGCGCGCCAAGCAAGCCATCACCGACCTGAAGGGCGACACGCCCGACCAGAACGCCGGCATCAAGCTGATCCTGCGCGCCGTCGAAGAGCCGCTGCGCACGATCGTCGCCAACGCCGGTGAAGAAGCCAGCGTCGTCGTCAACAACGTGCTGAACGGCAAGGGCAACTACGGCTACAACGCCGCGACCGGCGAGTACACCGACCTGGTCGAGCAAGGCGTGCTGGATCCCACCAAGGTGACCCGCACCGCCCTGCAAAACGCCGCCTCCGTCGCCAGCCTGCTGCTGACCGCCGAAGCCGCCGTGGTCGAACTGGCCGAAGACAAGCCCGCAGCCCCGGCCATGCCGGGTGGCATGGGCGGCATGGGCGGCATGGACTTCTAAGTCCCGCTGTCACTGCCTTGCCCGCCCCGGGGACGCCCGGGGCAAGCAAATCCTGAGAACCCCCGGGTCCTTCGCCCCCGGGGGTTTTCTTTTGCGCGCGCGGATCGCAGCGCGCCGCGCACCGTCCGCCCGCCGCTTCCGCCGCCCGGGCCGGACCTGACCGATGCGCCCGCCACGGCGCCGCTGGAACGTTTGCGCACAAACGGAAGGTTTCGTCGCGCTGCATCCGTCCCTACAATGAAGGCTTCCCAGCCCGAGCCCGTCCCATGCGCCTGCCTCCCAGCCTGCGACTCCTGCGCCCCTCCGAGATCGGTGGATTGCTGATGGATTCCATCAACCAGTGGTCCGACCGCCGCGCGTCCAGCAAGGGCGCGGCGCTGGCGCTGTACATGGTGTTCTCGCTCGCCCCCATGCTGATCCTGGTGATCGCGGTGGCGGGCGCGTTCTTCGGCGAGGACGCGGTGCGCTCGGAGCTGTTCACGCAGCTGCGCGACCTGACCGGCGAGCGCGGCGCCGAGGTCATCCAGACCGTGCTGGCGAGCGCGCACGAATCGGGCGGCGGCTGGATCGCCGCGCTGATCTCGATCTTCGTGCTGATCTTCAGCGCCACCACCGCCTTCGCCGAGCTGAAGGCCAGCCTGGACGAGCTGTGGGACGTGTCCGCCAAGCAGAAGGGATTGCAGGGCATGGTGCGCAGCCGCATGCTGTCGTTCGGCCTGGTGCTGGTGCTGGCGCTGTTCCTGCTGATCTCGCTGACGGTGAACGCGGGGCTGGCGGCGGCGCGCAAATACTATGGCGATCTGTGGACGGCCTCGTCCTTCGCGGTGGTGGCCGAGTCGATCTCCAACCTGTTTTCCTTCTCGGTGGTGGTCGCGCTGTTCGCGGTCATCTTCAAGCTGCTGCCCAGCGCGCGCATCACCTGGCGCGACGTGATTCCCGGCGCCATCGTGACGGCCGCCCTGTTCCTGGTGGGCAAATGGGGCATCGGCGTCTACCTGAGCCGGGGCGCGGCCGTGTCGGCCTATGGCGCGGCGGGCTCGCTGATCGCGTTGCTGCTGTGGATCTATTACTCGGCGCAGATCTTCTTCTTCGGCGCGGTGTTCACGCGCCAGTTCGCGCTGCGCTTCGGCAAGGCGTCCAAACCATCGCCCGGCTCTGGAGCAAATGCGGATACGGCGATCCCTCCGGCCCCTCCATCCCCGCAGGACACGTCTGAAACGGGCCAGGCGCCGCAGCAACAGGCGGCGGAGCCGGATTCCGTCCAGCCCGGGCAAGCGCCGCGCGCCTGAGCGCCGCCTGCACGGCAGCGCGGGCACATGCCGGCATCGGCCCGGAAGCCTGACCCTCGTTCATACCGACATCGGCCCAGGAGCCTGGTCCTCGTTCATACCGGCATCGCCTTGAACGTCTGGCCCTCGATGCATGCTCGCATCGGCCCATGCCTCTTGCTCCTGCGCCGGCATGCGCCGCCGCATCACTGCGCGGCCGGCTCGGCCTCCAGCGCCCGCGCCAGGGCGGCTTCGCGCTCCAGTTCCGCCAGGGCTGCCCTGACGCCCTGCTCCCGCAGCCGCTCCAGCTGCACCGCCAGCGCCTGCACGAAGGCCTGCTTCCTGCCCAGATCGCCGAACACCGGCTTGAAGCCGGCCAGCACCACGGCGCGGCGCTGCGCCGCCTGCGCGGGCGCCGCGGCGGTCGCGGCCACGTCGGCGCGGGACAGCAGCCGGGCCAGCGCGTCGGCCAGCGGATCCTGCACCGCGTAGGCGTCGCCGCGCTCGTCGTGGCCGCGCAGATAGTGCAGCCAGGCCGCCACGGCCAGCACCAGCCGGGCGCAGTCGTCGCCGCGCCGCAGGCGGTCGCGGATCGCGCCCAGCAGCCGCTGCGGCACCTTCTGCGAGCCGTCCATGGCGATCTGCTGCAGGCTTTGCGACAAGGCGGGATTGGACACGCGCGCCATGAAGCGGCGGCGGTATTCCTCCAGGCCCGATTCCGGAATACCGCGCAGGGTGGGCGCGATTTCCAGCTGCATCAGGTCTTCCGCGTAGCGGCGCAACGCCGGATCCTGCGCGGCCTCGCTGGCGGTGCGCATGCCCAGCATGGCACCCAGGTAGGCCAATCCCGAATGTGGCGCGTTGACCATGCGCAGCTTGAGCCGTTCGTAGGGCGCGGCGTTGCGCACGAAGGTGGCGCCGCCGGGCAGGTCCCAGGCCGGGCGGCCGGCCGCGAACCGGTCCTCGATGATCCAGTTCAGATAGGGTTCGCCGACCACCGGCCAGGCATCCTCGAACCCCAGCCGGGCGGAGATGCGCGCGCGGTCCTCGTCCAACGTGCCGGGCACGATGCGGTCGACCATGGAATTGGGAAACGTGCAGTTCTTGTCGATCCAGGCGGCCAGCGTCGCGTCCAGCCGCAAGGCGAAGGCCAGCACCAGGTTGCGCAGCGTGTCGCCATTGGCGTGCAGGTTGTCGCAGGACAGCAGCGTCAGCGGCGGCAGGCTGCGCTCGCGGCGCAGCGCCAGGCCATAGGTCAGGATGCCGATGGCGCTGCGCGGGCGCTCCGGATGCTCCAGGTCGTGCAGGATGTCCGGGTCGTCCCAGCGCAGGTAGCCGGTGGACGGCTCGTGGCTGTAGCCCTTCTCGGTGATGGTCAGGCTGACGATGCGCGTCTGCGGGTAGGCGATGCGTTCGAGCACCGCGTTGGGGTCTTCCTCGGCCACCATGATGCGCAGCACCGATCCCACCATCCGCAGCTGTTCCTTGGGCTGGCCATCGTCGCCGGCGTCGCGCAGCGCCAGCGTATACAGCCCGTCCTGCGGCGTCAGCGCGTCGCGCGTGGCCGGGCTGCGCAGCGACACGCCCAGGATGCCCCAGCTCAGGTCGCCGCTGGCGGCCATGGCCAGGTCGGTCACCACGGCCTGATGCGCGCGGTGAAACGCGCCCAGCCCCAGATGCACGATGCCGGGCGTGACCCGGCTGCGGTCGTAGCCAGGAAGCTCCACATCCTTGGGCAGCTGCGACAGGGATTCTGAGTTCAAACGTTCAAGCATGGATTGCCAGGGTCTTGAAGCGCCGGCAGGCGGCCGCCGGCTGACCGGCGGACGGGCGCGTTGGTGGGAAGAGTGAGATGGTAGGGCGGCGGGCGTCTCGTCGATGAGCGACATCACGGCCCGGCGCGTGGCGAGGGTATAGCACGTCCCGATGATCGCTGTAAGCATGGGAAACACCGCCACGCGGGCAACCCATATCTGTTAAAAAGCCGCCACACTCGGCTTTCCTGCTCATCCATGTCACAGAATCCGCATCCCTCGCCCTATAAAAGCACCGGCGGCCTGCGCCGCATCCTCAACGCATTGCGCTATTCGCTGCAGGGCCTGCAGGCCGCGATCAAGTACGAGGCCGCCTTCCGCCAGGAACTGGCGCTGGCCGTGCTGCTCATCCCGGCCGCGTTCTTCCTGGGCCGCACCACGGTCGAGGTCTTCTTCCTGATCGGCACCGTGATCCTGGTGCTGGCGGTGGAGCTGGTCAACTCCGCCATCGAGGCGCTGGCCGACGCGCTGTCGGTCGAGACGCATCCGCTGCTGGGCAGGGCCAAGGACCTGGGCAGCGCGGCGGTGATGCTGCTGCTGCTGTTCACCGTCGCCGTGTGGGTGGGCGTCGCCGTGAGCCGCTTCGTCATGCACTGAGAGATGAGCCCACCCCCGAGGCGCTAAGCGCCTCCCCCTCAAGGGGGCGCCGCTGCGGACCGGCAAAGCCGGCTCCGCGCGGCCCCGCGGGCTGCGGGCGCTGTGCGGGTCGCGGCAATACTGGCCTGGTTGCGGGCGCAGTGGGTTGCGGTGGTTGCGCCTTGGCCGCCTGGCAATTGGTGGCGCCAGTATTCAGGCGGCACTGTCTATACTGGCGGTTCGTGATCTGCTGGGAGCCATGATGCCTACCTCGACGTCCGCCTCATCCTCGGAACGCATCGTCATCGTCGGCGGCGGCGCCGGCGGCCTGGAACTGGCGGCCAAGCTGGGCCGCGTCCATGGCCGCGAACGCGTCACGCTGGTCGACAGCCGGCCCTTCCATATCTGGAAACCCTCGCTGCACGAAGCCGCGGCCGGCACGCTGGACATCCACCAGGAAGGCCTGTCGTACCTGATGCTGGCGCACATGAACGGCTTTTCCTTCGCGCAGGGCCGGCTGGTCTCGGTGGACAGGGAGCGCAGGCTCATCACCGTGGACGCGGTGGCCGACCCGCAGGGACAGGAAGTACTGCCGCGCCGCGAGCTGGGCTACGACACGCTGGTGCTGGCGCTGGGCAGCACCTCCAACTTCTTCAACACGCCGGGCGCGGCCGAGCACGCGGTCACGCTGGACTCGACCGAGAACGCCGAACAGTTCCGCCTGACCATGCTCAAGGCCATGGTGCTGGTGGACCAGGCCAAGGTGCGCGATCCATCCGCGCGGCTGGACCTGGTGATCGTGGGTGGCGGCGCCACCGGCGTGGAGCTGGCGGTCGAGCTGGTCGAGGCCAGCCACGTGGTCAGCGCCTACGGCCTGCCGAATTTCCGCGCGGAGCGCGACCTGGCGATCACGCTGGTCGAGGGCGCGCCGCGCATCCTGTCCGCCTTGCCCGAGAAGATCTCGCAGGCCGCGACCGCGCGCCTGACCGAGCTGGGCATCCGCGTGGAAACGTCCTGCCGCGTCGCGGAAGTGGGCGCCGATGCCGTGCTGACCGCCGACGGCCGCCAGTTTCCCGCGCGGCTGTGCATGTGGGCGGCCGGCATCCAGGGTCCGGCCCTGCTGGCCGACCTGGGCCTGCCGCTGAACAAGCTGGGCCAGCTCGAAGTCAACGAACGGCTGGAAACCAGCGATCCGCACGTGCTGGCGCTGGGCGACTGCTGCGCCGTGCCCTGGCGCGACGGGCGCAGCGTGCCGGCCCGCGCCCAGGCCGCGCATCAACAGGCCGACTACCTGGTCAAGAAGCTCGCCGCCCGCCTGCGCGGCACGCCCGAGCCCGTGGAGCCCTATGTCTACCATGACCACGGTTCGCTGGTATCGCTGGGCCAGGACGCCGGCGTGGGCAGCCTGATGGGCAAGCTGGCCGGACGGGGGCTGTTCGTAAGCGGTACACTGGCACGCCTGATGTACATGAGCCTGCACCTGATGCACCACAAGGCGGTGCTGGGCTTTTCGCGCACGGCTTCCCTGGCCCTGGCGCGCCTGCTCATGCGCCGCACCCGCCCGCGGGTCAAACTGCACTGAATCCCCATGAATTTCCTGCAAAAACTCGAACACGCCTGGACGTCCCGGCAATCGCTCCTGCAAGTCGGGCTGGATCCCGATCCGCAGCGCTTCCCGCGCGAACTGCAGGACAAGCCGGACGCGATCTTCCAGTTCTGCCGCGAGATCGTCGACGCCACCGCGCCCTACGCCTGCAGCTTCAAGCCGCAGATCGCCTACTTCGCCGCCCACCGCGCCGAGGAACAGCTCGAAGCGCTGTGCGCCCATATCCGCGACAAGCATCCCGACCTGCCTATCGTGCTGGACGCCAAGCGCGGCGACATCGGCTCCACCGCCGAGAACTACGCGCGCGAAGCCTATGAGCGCTACCAGGCGCACGCGCTGACCGTCAGCCCCTACATGGGCCTGGACTCGGTCGAGCCCTACCTGGCCTGGCGCGACCGCGGCGTGATCGTGCTGTGCCGCACGTCCAACCCCGGCGGCTCGGACCTGCAATTCCTGAAGATGGAAGACGGCCAGCCGCTGTACCTGCACGTGGCGGGCCTGGTGGCCGACAAGTGGAACGCCAACGGCCAGTGCGGCCTGGTGGTGGGCGCGACCTACCCGAACGAGCTGGCCGCGGTGCGCCAGCGCATCGGTGACGCGGTGCCGCTGCTGGTGCCCGGCATCGGCGCCCAGGGCGGCGACATCACCGCCACCGTGAACGCCGGCGCCAACAGCGCGCGCAGCGGCATGATGATCAACTCCTCGCGCGCCATCATCTACGCCAGCGGCGGCGACGACTGGCGCGCGGCGGCCGGCGCGGCCGCCAAGGGCCTGCGCGACGCGATCAACGCGGTGCGCTGAAACGACGCGCCCCACGGACGGCGCCCGCCGACGCGGACTGGCTGCCGACAAGGGGGCCTTGTTGTGACGGCAAAAGAAAACGGGGCTGCCCATGGCAGCCCCGTTTCACATCCAGGCCGGACGCATCGCGCCCGGCGCTGCGGCATCAACGCCGGTTGACCGGCGCCCCCACGAATTCCAGCAGTCCCCGCAGCGCGTATTCCACCGCGCCCTGGCGCACCTGCGCCCGGTCGCCGGGAAACACATGGGTGACCGCGCGGCTGCTGATACCGTCGCCGTTGCGCATGGCGAAGCCGAAGCAGACCATGCCCACCGGCTTGCCCGGCGTGGCGCCGCCCGGTCCGGCGATGCCGGTGGTCGACACCGCCACATGCGCGGCAGGCGCCGCCAACAGCACGCCGGTGGCCATTTCCAGCGCCACCGGTTCGCTGACTGCGCCGAAATGATTGAGCGCGTCGGGCGACACGTCCAGCTCGTCGACCTTGGCCTGGTTGCTGTACGTGACGAAGCCGCGCTCGAACCATTCGCTGGATCCGGCCACGGCCGTGAACGCGCCGGCCAGCAGACCGCCGGTGCAGGACTCGGCCGAGCCCAGCATCCAGCCATGGCGCCGCAGCGCGTCGCCCAGCAGTTCCGACAGGCCCAGGATGGTGGCCTGCGCCAGCGGCGCAGCAGGCTGGCCGGACGAAGTGGCGTGAGATTGCGAGTTCATGCGAAGACTCCTGTGCGCACCGCCAGCGCCATGATCAGCAGGGCATAGCCCGCCGCGACGATATCGTCCCACATGACGCCAAATCCGCCTTTCAGGCGGGCATCGAAGAACTTGATGGGCGGCGGCTTGACGATGTCGAACGCGCGGAACAGCACGAACGCCACGGCCTGCGGCAGCCAGCCCGCCGGCGTGAGCCACAGCACCAGCCAGAACGCCACCATCTCGTCCCAGACCATTCCGACGTGATCCGGCTGCTGGAGTTCCCGGCCCACGCGATCGCAGGCCCAGCAGCCATACAAAAAAGCCAGCGCCAGGAACACGCCGATCATCAGATCGGTCGCGGCCGGCGCGGCGGCCACCCAGATGATCCAGGCCAGCAAGGTGCCCCAGGTGCCCGAGGCCGGGCGGATCAGGCCGCTGCCCAGCCCGAAGGCGATCAGCCGCCCCGGATCGCGGCAGACCCAGGCCAGCGTGGGATAGGCTGCCCGCCTGCGCTCGCGCATGGTGGGGGAATGGGAGTCGTTGGCAGGCATGGTGTCGGCCGATATCCAGTGGGGTGGCGGCTCAGGCCGCCGGGAAGTGATCGTAGCCTCGCGGCAGCGCGTCCATGGGCCGGCCCCGCGCATCCAGCACCGTGAGCCCCGGCTGCGCCGTGGCGCGGCCGATGCGCGTGACGCGCGCGCCGGCGGCCAGGGCGGCGCGCGACACCTCGTCGCGGCGCGCGGCCGGCGCGGTGAAGCAGAGCTGGTAGACGTCGCCACCGCCCAAAATGGCGCGCAGGCGCTGGTCCTCGGGCATGCCGTCCAGCGCCGCGGCCACGGGCAGGCTGGCGTAGTCCAGCGCCGCACCCACCCGGCTGGCGGCCAGGATGTGGCCCAGGTCCTGCAGCAGGCCGTCGGAGATGTCGATGGCGGACCGCGCCACGCCGCGCAGCGCCAGGCCCAGTGCCACCTGCGGCTCGGGCCATTCCAGCGCGCGCCGGGTGGCGGCCAGCCGCTGCGGGTCGGCCGGATACTGGCCATCGAGCAGGCGGTAGGCCACGTCGGCCGCGCCCAGTTCGCCGGACACCCAGATATCGTCGTCGGCGCGCGCCCCGTCGCGGCGCAGCGCCAGTTCCGCCGGCACGGCGCCGAACACGGTCACGCTGATGGCGAGGTCATGCGCGCTGCGGGTGGTGTCGCCGCCGATCAGCGGGCAGCCATGGACGGCCGCCAGCGCATGGAAACCGTCGGCGAAGGCCGCCAGCCAGGGTTCGTCCAGCCGGGGCAGCGCCAGGCCCAGCACGCAGCCGATCGGGCGCGCGCCCATGGCGGCCAGGTCGGACAGGTTCACGGCCAGCGATTTATGCCCCAGCGAACGGGGATCGACGTCGGGAAAGAAATGCCGCCCTTCCAGCAGCAGGTCGGTGCTGGTGGCGATCTGCTCGCCAGCGGGCGCGGGAAACAGCGCGCAGTCGTCGCCCACGCCCAGCAGGCCGGCGGGCGCCGACCGCGTGAAATAGCGCGCGATCAAATCGAATTCGGACGCCACGGCGACTCCGCTGTCCGGCCCTTGCGGACCGGCGTTGACTCCAATGCTGCCGCCACCGCGCGGTCCGGCCCTGCCGGCACGCGGGCGCGCCTCCCGCGAGGGGGAGGCGCGCGGCGCTGCGGGGAGGCCCCCTCAGCGCCGCTGCTGCGCAGCCGCCTGGACCTCGTGCGCGCGCACGTCGGCCGCCAGCTTGTCGAGCACGCCGTTGACGAACTTGAAGCCGTCGGTGCCGCCGAAGGACTTGGCCAGCTCCACCGCTTCATTGATGGCGACCTTGTACGGCACTTCGACGTGATGGATCAGTTCGAAGCTGCCGATCAGCAGGATGCCGTGTTCGACGGGCGACAGCTCGGCCAGCGGGCGGTCGATGTAGGGCGTGAAACGCTCGCGCAGCGTGGGCGCCTCGCGCAGCACGCCATGCAGCAAGGTCTTGAACCATTGCGCGTCGGCCTCGGAGAAATCCTCGGTGTCGCGCAGATGGGCGTCGATCTCGCCGGCGTCCTGCGTGCCCTCGCCGCCGCGCAGCAGCCAGGCGTACACGCCCTGCAGCGCGAATTCGCGGGCGCGGCGGCGGGCGCTGCGGGCGTTGGCGCGCGCTTGCGCCGCGCTATCAGCGCTGGTCGTCGTCTTCTTCGTCGTCAAAATCTTCGTCCTCGTCGTCTTCGTCTTCTTCCTCGGGTTCCAGCGCCGCGACCAGGTTGGCCATTTCGACGGCCACCTGGGCGCAGTCGCGGCCCTTGCCGGCGGCGCGCGCCTGCGCCTGCTCGTCGGTGTCGACGGTCAGCACGCCGTTGGCGATGGGGATGCCGGTCTCGAGGGAGATGCGGGTGATTGCCGTGGCCATTTCATTGCTGACCACTTCAAAGTGATAGGTTTCGCCTCGGATGACCGCGCCCAGCGCGATCAGGGCATCGAATTCGAACGTTTCGGCCATGTGCGACAGGGCCACGCCCAGTTCCAGCGCGCCAGGCACGGTGGCGACCATCACGTCGCGCTCGTCCACGCCCAGCTCGGCCAGTTCCTTCAGGCAGGCTTCCAGCTCGGCCTGACCGATTTCCTCGTTGAACCGGGCGCGCACGATGCCGATGTGCAGCCCTTCGCCGTTCAGGTCGGGGGTGAGAATGTAAGGGTTCATGTGTCGGCCTTCTGTGTGTTGCGGGAAGATTCGGGAGGGTCGCAATCGTAACCCGTAATGGTGAGCGAGAAGCCCGCCATGCTGGGCATCTTGCGCGGCTTGGCCAGCAGCTTCATCTGGCCCACGTTCAGGTCGCGCAGGATCTGGGCGCCGATGCCGTAGGTGCGCAGGCCGTGGCGGTCGGCGCTGGCCGGCTCGGCCGGGGCCTTGGCGCCGTCCCAGCCGGCGATCTGGCCGAACAGGTGCTCGGCCGAGGACTGGCAGTTCATCAGCACCAGCACGCCGGCCGGCGAGGCGGTGATCGCCGCCAGCGCGTTGGGCACGCTCCAGCTGTGCGGGCTGGCGCCGGTGTCCAGCACGTCCAGCACCGAGGCCGGCTCGTGCACGCGCACCAGGGTTTCAGCGTCGGGGTGGATCGTGCCGTGCACCAGGGCCAGGTGGGCCGAGCCGGTGGCGGCGTCCTGGTAGGCCACCGCGTCGAACTCGCCCCAGGCGGTCTGCATGCGGCGCCGGCCCAGGCGCTTGACGATGGATTCATGCTCGCTGCGGTACTGGATCAGGTCGGCGATGGTGCCGATCTTGAGCTGGTGCTGGCGGGCGAACTGCACCAGGTCGGGCAGGCGCGCCATGGTGCCGTCGGGCTTGAGGATCTCGCAGATCACGGCGGCGGGCGTCAGGCCGGCCATGGCGGTCAGGTCGCAGCCGGCCTCGGTGTGGCCAGCGCGCACCAGCACGCCGCCGGGCACCGCGCGCACCGGGAAGATGTGGCCGGGCTGCACCAGGTCGGACGGCTTGGCGTCGCGCGCCACCGCCACCTGGATGGTGCGGGCGCGGTCGGCGGCCGAGATGCCGGTCTCGACGCCCTCGGCGGCCTCGATCGACTGGGTGAAATTGGTGCCGTATCGCGTGCCGTTGCGGGCGGCCATCAGCGGCAGGTCCAGCTGGCGGCAGCGCTCTTCGGTCAGCGTCAGGCAGACCAGGCCACGGCCGTGCGTGACCATGAAATTGATGGCTTCGGGCGTGACGAACTCGGCGGCCATGACCAGGTCGCCTTCGTTCTCGCGGTCTTCCTCGTCGACCAGGATGACGATGCGGCCGGCGCGCAGCTCGGCGATGATCTCGGAGACCGAGGCGATGCCGTAGGATTCCGGCTCGGAACCGGGCAGGGAGGACAACTGGACGGACATGGGTTGGACGCAAACCAGGCGGGAAAGTCCGGATTTTACCGCCCCTGGCGGCCGGGGGGCTGCGGTTAAACTCCCGGCCGAAGCTTCCCCCCGGAAAACCAAGGAAAAACGCCATGCAAGCCCTTGCGGCCATGCCTTCCGCCGTCGCGGCCGCCGTCCGCGTCGTGCTGACGGACATCGACGACACGCTGACCACCGACGGCCGCCTGCCGGCCGACGCCTACGCCGCGCTGGAACGCCTGGAACAGGCCGGCATCCAGGTGGTGCCCATCACCGGCCGCCCGGCCGGCTGGTGCGACCACATCGCCCGCATGTGGCCGGTACGCGCCGTGGTCGGCGAGAACGGGGCCTTCTACTACGCCTACGACCGCCAGGCCCGCCGCATGACCGCGCATTACTGGACCGACGCCGCCGCCCGCCAGGCCAGCCGCGCCCGGCTGGACGCCATCCGCGACCGCGTGCTGGCCGAGGTGCCCGGCACCGCGGTGGCCAGCGACCAGGACTACCGCAAGGCCGACCTGGCCATCGATTTCTGCGAGGACGTGCCGCCCCTGCCCGAAGCCGACGTGGGCCGCATCGTGGCGATCTTCGAGGCCGCCGGCGCGCAGGCCAAGGTCAGCTCGATCCACGTCAACGGCTGGTTCGGCGACTACGACAAGCTGACCATGACCCAGACCCTGTTCCAGCGCGAGTTCGGCGCCGACGTGGCGACCCTGCTGGACAGCACGCTGTTCATCGGCGACTCGCCCAACGACGAGCCCATGTTCGCCTACTTCCCGATCTCGGTCGGCGTGGCCAACATCCAGTCGCAGCTGCACCGCCTGCAACGCCGGCCGGCCTATGTGGCCGCCGGCCACGGCGGCGCGGGCTTCGTCGAGATGGCGGACCGGCTGCTGGCCGCCCGCGCCTGACCCCTACCCTGGAAACCGCCGTGGCGACCACACCGAAAACCACCCCGCAATCCGCGCCCAAGGCCGCTCCCGCCGCGGCCAACGATGGCCGCCGCAGCATCCAGTCCATCGAGGTCGGCGTGCCGCTGCTGGCCGCGCTGGTGGATGCCGGCAAGCCGCTGACGCTGCGCGACCTGGCCGCCGGCGCCGGCATGACCTCGGCCAAGGCCCACCCCTATCTGGTCAGCTTCATCCGCGTGGGCCTGGTGCAGCAGGACGGCGCCACCGGCCAGTACGAGCTGGGACCATTCGCCTTGCAGATGGGGCTGGTCAGCCTGCAGCGGCTGGACCCGGTGCGCATCGCCATGCCCGAGATCGCCAAGCTGCAATCCGAGATCGGCCACACGCTGGGCATCGCCGTGCTGGGCTCGCACGGCCCGACCATGATCCACATGACCGAGGCCAGCTATCCGGTGCACGTGAACATGCGCAAGGGCACGGTGATGTCCATGCTGCACACCGCCACCGGGCTGGTGTTCGCCGCCTGGCTGCCGCCCAAGGTCAGCGAGCACTACATCGCCCGCGAGGAAGGCGACACCGCCGTCATCGCCAGCCTGACGCCGCCGCGCAAGGCCTCGCGCGCCAACGTCGAGGCGCAGCTGGCCGACATCCGCGTGCACGGCATGGCGCGCGCGCTGGGCAATCCGCTGCCCGGCGTGGACGCGCTGTCGGTGCCGGTGTTCGACAGCACCGGCAACATCGCGCTGGCGCTGACCAGCCTGGGCCCGACCGGGCTGTTCGACGTGGCCTGGGACGGCAGCATCGCCCGGCCGCTGCTGGCCTGCGCGCAGGAGATCTCGCGCAAGCTGGGCTATCGCGGCTGACCTGCCGGCCACGAGCAAAAGCGAACACGAACCGAACAAAGCGAACAAAAGCCGAAAAGAAAGGCAGGGACTTTCCCAAGTGTGAGCCCTCCTCTTCCATGTTTGAATTCAGATTGAATTCAGTGACAAGTCACATAGACATAGAAAGAGGAGACACACGATGCACGCCTTGCGCCTGCTGCAAACGGCCGCGCTGGCCGCGTTCGCCCTGGGCGCGTCCACCGCGCAAGCCGCCGACGCCTGCCCCAATCGCGGCGACCTGGACCAGATGTACTGCGACGCCAACAAGGACCTGGTGGCCGACACGCCCACCGATCCGGCCAAGCTGAAGACCCCGTCCACCCTGGTGTTCACCTACACGCCGGTGGAAGATCCGGCGGTCTATGAAGACATCTTCAAGCCCTTCACCAAGCACCTGTCGGAATGCACCGGCAAGCGCGTGGTGTTCTACCAGGTGCAGAGCAACGCCGCCGAGATCGAGGCCATGCGCTCGGGCCGCCTGCACGTGGGCGGCTTCTCCACCGGCCCGACCGCCTTCGCGGTCAACATCGCCGGCGCCGTGCCCTTCGCGGTCAAGGGCTATGCCGACGGCTTCCAGGGCTACAACCTGATCGTCATCGTCAAGAAGGACAGCCCGTACCAGAAGCTGACCGACCTGAAGGGCAAGAAGCTGGCGCACACCGCGCCCTCGTCCAACTCCGGCCACATGGCGCCGGTGGCCTTGTTCCCGAAGGAAGGGCTGACGCCTGACAAGGACTACAAGGTGATCTTCTCGGGCAAGCACGACCAGTCGGTCATGGGCGTGAACTCCGGCGACTACGACGCCGCCGCCGTGGCCTCGGACGTGTTCAAGCGCATGGTCGAGCGCGGCCAGGTCAAGGAAGCCGATTTCCGCGTGATCTACCGCAGCGAGAAATTCCCCACCTCGTCCTTCGCCTACGCGCATGACCTGGAGCCGAAGTTCCGCGACCAGATGCTCAAGTGCTTCTACGACTACCGCTTCCCGGCGGAGATGTCCAAGGCCTTCGACGGCGCCGACCGCTTCTATCCGGTGACCTACCAGAAGGACTGGGCCATCGTGCGCCAGGTCGCCGAATCCGGCGGCGAGAGCTTCAACCGCGCCGCCTACGACCGCGAAACCGCCAAGAGCAAGAAGTAAGCCGCATGAGCACGTCGCTACGCATTTCCGGCCTGGTGAAGGAATACCGGGCCGGCCGCCCGGTGCTCAACGGCATCGACCTGGAGGTGGCGGGCCAGGGCCTGACCGCCATCATCGGCCCCTCGGGCACCGGCAAGAGCACGCTCCTGCGCTGCATCAACCGGCTGATCGAGCCGACCCGGGGCGAGATCACGCTGCGTTCGGGGCAGGACTCGGTGGACCTGGCGCGCGTGCGTGGCGCGGCCCTGCGCCGCGCGCGCCGCCGCATCGGCATGGTGTTCCAGGAATACAACCTGGTCGAGCGCCTGACGGTCATGGAGAACCTGCTGACCGGCCGGCTCGGCTACACCTCGGCCTTCAAGGCCTGGACCCGCCGCTTCGAGTCCGAGGACATCGAGCACGCCTACCGGCTGCTGGACACCGTGGGCCTGGCGGGCTTCGCCGACCAGCGCGCCGACGCGCTGTCGGGCGGCCAGCGCCAGCGCGTGGGCATCGCCCGCGCGCTGATGCAGCGCCCGCAGCTGCTGCTGGCCGACGAGCCGACCTCGTCGCTGGATCCCAAGACCTCGGTCGAGATCATGGAGCTGCTGGCGGCGCAGGGCGACGCCAGCGGCATCCCCGTCATCGTCAACATCCACGACGTGGAGCTGGCCCGACGCTACGCCACGCGCATCGTCGGCATGTCCGGCGGCAGCGTGGTCTACGACGGCGACGGACAGGGCCTGGACGCCGCCATGCTCAAGACCATCTACGGAGGCGAGTCTTGGCTGGAATGATTCCGCAGCGGGGCGCCCGCCCCTTCGCCCTGTCCGGCCGCGTCAAGGCCGGCGCGGTCCTGCTGCTGCTCTACACGCTGTACGCGAGCGCGCAGCTGGACTTCAGCTGGAACCGCTTCGAGACCGGGCTGGGCCACGCGTCCACCTTCCTGGCGCGCATGTTCCCGCCCAATTTCGAGAAGCCCGCCACGCTGTGGAAGGGCATCGCCGAAAGCCTGGAGATCGCCGTGCTGGCCTCGGTGCTGGGCATCGCCTGCGCGCTGCCGGTGGGCCTGCTGGGCGCGCGCAACCTGATGCCGGCCTGGGTCTCGTGGCCGGCGCGCGCGCTGGTGGCGCTGTGCCGCGCGCTGCATCCGGTGATCGTCGCCATCCTGTTCGTCAAGGCCGTGGGCTTCGGCGCGCTGGCCGGCATCCTGGCGCTGACGGTGGCCTCGATCGGCTTCATCGGCAAGCTGTTCACCGAGGCCATCGAGGAGATCTCGCTCAAGCAGGTCGAGGCGGTGCGCGCCACCGGCGCGTCCTTCGGCAACGTGCTCATCTTCGGCGTGCTGCCGCAGGTGTTCGCTCGCTTCATCGGCTTCGCCACCTATCAGTTCGATTCCAACCTGCGCAACTCCACCATGGTGGGCATCGTCGGCGCGGGCGGGGTCGGCGGCACGCTGTTCTCGGCCTTCCAGCGCTTTGACTACGACTTCGTCAGCGCCATCCTGCTGACCCTGATCGCCATCATCATGCTGGGCGAGATCCTGGCCGGCTTCGTGCGCGCGGTGTTCCTGGACAACCTGGGCTTCGACCGCATCCTGCAAGGGCGCTTCGCCGGCGCGCGCGGCCTGGGTTCGGGCCCGACGTCGAATACGGGATTGAACACGCGCGGCGCAACCGCCGTGACACGCAAGGCGGAGGCGGACGAATGAACGCGCACGCCACCCTGCACAACGCCGGCGCGCCGCGCGAATGGCACCGCTACAGCCTGGGCCAGCGGCTGCTGCGCTTCGCGCTCTACCTGCTGCTGGCGCTCGCCATCGGCCAGGCCATGCGCGGCGTCGAGATCATTCCGGAATTCCTGTACGACGCGCCCGAGCAGATGGCCGACCTGTTCCAGCGCATGTGGCCGGTGGACTGGGCCTACTACCCGGGCGGCGTGCACGCCGCGCTGGTAGAGACCCTGCACATCGCCACGCTGGGCACCATCCTGTCGGTGATCCTGGCGGTGCCGGTCGGGCTGCTGGCGGCGAACAACCTCACGCCCAGCCGGACCATCAACATGCTGGCGCGGCTGATCCTGGTGTCCAGCCGCTCGGTCAACTCGCTGGTCTGGGCGCTGCTGTTCATCGCCATCTTCGGCCCCGGCGCGCTGGCGGGCACGCTGGCCATCGCCTTCCGTTCGATCGGCTTCGTCGGCAAGCTGGTGGGCGAAGCGGTCGAAGAGGCGCAACGCGGCCCGATCGAGGCCGTGACCGCCACCGGCGCCAGCAAGTCCGCCGTGATCTGGTACGCCTACTGGCCCCAGATCCGCCCGGCGTTCTGGTCCATCGTGCTGCTGCGCTGGGACATCAACGTGCGCGAATCCGCCGTGCTCGGCCTGGTCGGCGCCGGCGGCATCGGCATGGCGCTGGACACCGCACTGAACCTGTTCCAGTGGGACCGCGTGGCCCTGGTGCTGGCCTCCATCTTCGCGGTCGTGGTGCTGGCCGAGATCCTGATCACGCAGGCGCGCAAACGCATCCTCTGACGCCGCCCGCCCCCGAGTTCCTTTGCGCCGCCCGGCAACGGGCGGTTTTTTTTGCCTGGGCCCGCCACGAGGCAGGAAGGTCCTCGCGGGAACCGCAAGCGCGCGCATCGCAAGATGCGGGATTCCCGCGCGGGACCGGGCGCTATCATCTGCCCTCCCTCCCCTTGCATGGCAGGCCCTACATGGAATTTCCCGCTTTTGTGTCGGCGCTCAAGGCGTTCTACCAGGACAACGACCAGCCGCTGCGGCTCAAGCCCAAGACCAGCAAGGCCGACATCGCAGCCGCCGAACAGGAACTGGGCTTCGAGATCGACCCGGCCTTGAAGGCGGCCTGGCTGGCGGCCAACGGCGGACCGTCGTGGAAGCCCGTGTTCGCGCGCCAGGGCTATCTGACGGGCTACGATTTCCTGCCGTTGCAGGACGCGCTCAAGCAGTGGCGCGGCCTGCGCACCCGCGCGCCGCGCTATGCCGGCTACAGGCAGCCCACGCCGCGCGACCCGCAGATCCAGGACGGCTGGTTTCAGCAAGGCTGGCTGCCCTTCGCCGGGTTTTCCGCGCCGACCCTGATGCTGATGCTGGACCACACGCCCACGGCGCAAGGCAGGCCGGGGCAGATCATCGCCTTCACCCACGATCCGGATTCCATCGACTACGTGTGCGTGGACTTCCCCACCCTGCTGGCGCAGACGCTGGAGCAGATCGAGGAAGATCCCGAGGATTTCCTGGAAGGCTGAATCCGTGCGACAGCCTTCGTGCACGGACGGCTCGCGCCGCCTGGACGGCGCGAGCCTGCCGCGCCTAGAAACGAACGGTCAGGTTCGCGCGCACGCCATGGTCCCGCGCCGCCCCCGATAGCAGGCCCTGATAGGCCAGGCCGACGCTGGTCTTGCGAGTGGCCTGCAGATCCAGGCCGGCCTCGATCACCGCGCTGTTCCTGGCGAGCGCCACGCCCGCCACCGTGAAGGATTCGCCCGCGGAGAACGCTTGCGTGGCCTGCGGCTTCACATCGCCCGTGGCGTGACGCCAGCCCAGCGATCCCCGCAGCGCGGCCTGCGCGCCGCCCAGTTCGAAGCGCGACGTGGCCCGCGCGCCCAGGGTCGAGAAGATCGTCTCGCTCGTCTGGCCTGCCGCATGCAGCGCGGCCGCGCCGCCGCTCTCGCGATAGCCGCCTGTGCGCAGATTGACGTAGGCCAGGTTGACGAAAGGTTCCAGCGCGACGGCGGACAGGTCGATGCGATAGCTCAGGTCCGCGTAGGCCTGGGCGCTGCGGCCGTCGTAGCCGGCCTTGAGACGGTCGGAGAAACCGGGCATGGCGACCGAGCGGCGGGTGGCGATGTCGTGCCAGCTGTAGGCCACGCCGCCGCGCAGGCCCAGCGCGCCCCATTGGCCACCGCCGTAGGCGCCCAGATGGTAGTTATCGCTGCGGCCCGACGAGGCGCGGTCGTTCACATCGAAATCGCTGCGGCTGTAGCCGGCCATCACGCCGACCCGCCAGGTCTTGGCGAGCGGCGCGTCCAGCCCCATCAGGAAGCCGCCGCTGGAACGCTTGAGCCCGGCCGCGTTGCCATCACCGTCGGTCCGGCTCCAGGCGCCCAGGCCCTGGATCCAGCTGGCCGGCCCATACGCGCCTTCCTGCGCGCCGGTTGCCAGCGTCCCCGCATCATTCCCGGCGGCGGCCAGCAGGGGCGTGGAACGCGCGCCGTCGGCGGCCACGCGCAGACGGTCGCTCATGGCATCGCGCAGATAGCGGCTGTCCTGCAACAGCATGGTCTTGGCCGAGGCGTGCAGTTCGCCGGACAACTGATCGAAACCCGCATGCAGCAGCGCCGGATCGTCAGGCAGGCGCACCACGGCGTCGTACAGCCGATTGCCGCTGCCCATGCCGATGCTGTCGATGGCGGCGGCCGCGGCGCGCTGGTTGCGCGTCGCCCCCGTCCACGCCATGCGCGTATCGTTGCGCGCCAGGCTCAGCGATACGCGGCCGGCGCCGTAATCGTAGGCCAGGCTCGGCGTCAGGAAGGCGAAGTCGGAGGACACGGCGTCGAAACGGCCGGACAGCGTGCCGCCCACTTCCATGATGGTGTAGCGGGCATTCAGCGCATAGTCGCCCTGGGCGCCGACATGCGCCACCGCGCCGCCATTGAGCGTGGCATTGCCGGTGACGCGGACCAGGTCCGCGCCAACGCCGGCAGGATCGGTTTCGACCACGAGGCGCGCCCCGCCCTGCATGACCAGATCGCCGTCGATGGTCAGCGTGCCGATGGAGTTGCCCGGCGACAGGACGCCGCCGGCGCCGACCGTTACGCGCGAGCCCGCGCCCGCGCCTATCGTCCCGTTGCCGCCCAGCATGCCGCCGGCGCCCACGTCGAGCGAGCCGCCCAGCCTGCCGTTGATCGCCAGGCGGCCGTCGTTGACGACGATGCGCCCGGCGTAGCCCGCGCTGTCGCCATTCAGGTTCAAGGCGCCGGCGCCGGCCTTGATCAGGTCGCCATTGCCGGACAGCGCGCCGGCCAGGCCCAGCGTCGTGCCCGCGGCCACATCGAAGCCGCCGGATTGCGTGATCGACACGGCGCGCGCCGTGTCGAAGGACGCGGTGGTCGCCAGCATGCCGCCGTTGAACGCCAGCCCGCCGGCGGCATGGCCCAGGTTGGCGTCGCGCTCGACCTGCAAGGTGCCGCCCGTGATCGTCGTGCCGCCGCTGTAGGTGTTGGCGCCGCTCAGCACCAGCGTCCCGGCGCCGGCCTTGGTCAGCGTGGCGCCATTCCAGCCGGTCGCGGCATTGGCGGCCTGGTCGGCCAGCGCCGAGCCGACCGTGAAGCGATCCGTGGCGTTGGTAAGCGTGAACGTGCCATGCCCCAGGCCGTTGCCGGCGGTCCAGCTCAGGCCGTAGCGGGCCAGGTACTGGAGCTTGTCCGCCGACTTGCGCGTGTTGACGCTCAGGTAATCCACGGCGCCGGCAAAGCCGCCGGTGCTGATCCTGGCGAAGTCGCCGTTGATGCCGCCGGTTGTGTCGATCAGCACGACCTCGGCCGGGCTGGCGCTGTTGATGCCGCCCAGCCGGAAGATCACGTCGGCGCCGAGCGTCACCGTGCTTGCGCGCAACGGCGCGCCGTTGGCGCCGACGGTGAGGTCGAGAATGGTGTGGTCGGCCATGCCGATATCGCCCGAGGTCCCCAGCGTCGCCGGTCCCTGCACCGCCAGCGTGCTGCCCGCGCCCGCCACCTTCAGGTCGCCGGCCAGCCTGCTGCCCGCGCCGGAGGCGCCATCGCCATACTGCAGCGTTCCGCCCGTCACTTGTGCCGAACCGCCCAGTTGTCCCAGCACCACCAATTTGCCGCCCGACACCGTGGTCTTGCCCAGGAAGGCGCCATTGGCGCCCGTCAGGAACGTGGTGCCGGCGATCTGGTTCAGGCTGTGCACGCCGCTGCCCGTGCTCAGCAGCCGTGTCGCGAACCGGTAGGCGGTATCGGTATGGTTGAAGTTCAGCGTGGCAATGCCCGCGCCGAACTGGACCGCGCCGGCGTTGAGCGTGCCCGCGCCCGTGGCCGGCTGCCCCGGCGCCGCGCCGATATTGAGGGTGCCGCGGGTGGGAACGATCAGGAACCGGTCCAGCGCCAGCGACACGATCCCCGTGCCGAACGCGCCGACGTTGACGGCGCCCCCTTGCCCGATCGTCAGGGTGCCCGTGCCCGTTCCCACGCCAAATCCCAGGATCATCGCGCCGCTGTTGTTCCAGGTGGAGCCGGCGCCGCGCACCACGACGTCGCCGTTGCCGTTCATGCTGCCCACATAGCTGTCGCGGTTCGAGACGGTGCCGCCCGATTCGATATTCAGGCTGCCCTGGCCGTATACATCGCCCACCCTGAGCTCGCCGGCATTGGCCCAGGTCGAACCGCGTCCCGACACCAGGAAATTGCCGGTACCGTTCTGATTGCGCCCGACGACGCCATCGACGCTGGCGACATACCCGCCCGCCAAGACCGACACGGCGCCCCTGCCGCCCTCCGAGCCGACCAGCAGCGCCGCGCGATTGTTCCAGAGCGCCCCCACATCCGAAACCGAGACGGTCGCCGCGCCGTTCTGCTGCGCATCGACCGTGGCGAACTGGTTCGAGACCGTGCCTTGATAGTAGATGCTCAGGTCGCCAAGCCCGCTGCCGCCAACGAACAGGTTGCCGGTCAGGGCCCAGGTCGCGCCGGCGTTGTACACGTTGACCCGGGCCGAGGCGTTGGACGCCGCGCCGGCATCGATCCGGCCCTGCGCGGTGCCCAGCATGTTGGCGATCTGCAGGGATCCGCCCGTGACGGTGGTATCGCCGTCGAACCGGGAACTGTTGCCCAGCAATAGCGTGACGCCGGCGTAATGATTGAGCTGGTGCTGACCCGCCTGGCCGCTGCTCAGGGCGGACGCGAAGAACTGGGAGCCCGTCGTATTGAAGTTCAGCATGCCGCGGCCCGCGCCAAAGCGCACCTCCGATGCATCCAGGATGCCGGCGGCATCGGCGGCCGCGCCGCCGGGCGCGCTACCGATGTTGATGACGCCGACCGCATCGCGATTGCTGGCCAGCTCGACACCCCCCTGGCCATTGGCGCCCACAGAGACCGTGCCTTGATTGGCGAGCGTCAGCGTGCCGCTGCCATTGGCGCCGACGACCAGGCGGCCGTTTACCCCCCAGGACGCGCCCAGGCCCGAGACCGTCGCCGCGCCCTCGCCGCTCGGCGTCGCCCCCAGCCAGCCGTTGGCGCTGCGCACCATCGTCGTCGGCGACTCGATCAGCAGCGAACCGAACGCGGCATTGCCGACGACCATGTCATTGGAGTCGTTCCAGTTCACCGAGGGTGTCACGTCGCCGGACGCCACCGTACCGGCCAGCGCCTGCGCGGCGGGTGCGGCGCAGGCCGCCGCCAATACGGCCGCCAGCGCCACGCTCCGCGACCGGCTCTTGCCCCGCCCCCGGGCGTGCTCGCTGGCAACCTGCCATTGGCCGGTGCCTCGGTTCAGGACGATGCGATACGCGCGGTTCATGGGGCCTCTCTTTTCTCTTGTCATGGCCCGTCGCCGGCGATGCCGGGGCGGGCGCGAATGGATATCGAGGCCTCGCAGGAAGCGTCCGGCCCGCCAATTACAATTAGAAAAGTTCGACCCGCCCTTGCCTATCACTGAAACTGGGTAATTGCGCGGACGCAATCAAAGCCGAAAATGTCCGACAGCCCGCGCGCGGATGATTGTTGATGCACCGCAACCCCGTATATGCTCGTGTGGGTTTTGTGAAATAAATATGACCGGTCATCAAACCTCCCTCCCCGTTTGATTAAGATCTCGGCTTTTGCCGTTGGACACCCGCCGCCATGTCGGAACAGGAACTGAAACTGCACGTGCCCGCGGCGTCTCGCCAAGCCGTACAGCGAGAGATCAAGCAGCGCGAAGCCACCCGCATCCGCCTGCATGCCATGTACTTCGATACGCCCGAGCGCGAGCTGGCGCGGGCGCGCATCGCGATCCGCCTGCGGCTGGAAGGCCGCGACTGGGTGCAGACGCTGAAGATGCCCGGCGCCGACGCCATCACCCGCATCGAAATGAATCACCCGCGGCCCGGTCCGGTGCTGGACCTGTCGGTCTATGCCGGCACCGATGTCGAAGCGCCGCTGGCGGCGATCAAGGGCGAGCTGGGCCTGCGCTACGAGACCGACGTGCTGCGCTTGCTGCGCCGCGTGCGCACGCGCCACGGCATGGTCGAGCTGGCCTATGACACCGGCATCCTGCGTGCGGGCACGCTGGAACTGCCCATCTCCGAACTGGAATTCGAACTGGTGTCGGGCAAGCCGCGCGCCATCTTCGCCGCGGCCCGAGGCTGGCAGCAGCGCCACGCGCTGGTGCTGGACCCGCGCAGCAAGTCCGAGCGCGGCGACGCGCTGGCGCAGTTGGCGCACAAGCTGGCCGAGGTTGACGCCGCCGCCGGCGACGACCATCAGGCGCGCCGCGCCGAGGCCATCGCCCGGTTCTGGGCGCCGCGCGGCGCGGCCGCGATCAAGCTGCGCGAGGACATGAGCCCGCCGCAGGCCATGGGCGCCATCGCCGCCGAATGCCTGGACCAGATCGCGCGCAACGCCGCCGTGCTGGCCGAAGTGGACACCGAAGGCGTGTACCGCGCCGGCAATTCCGAACACGTGCACCAGCTGCGCGTGGGCGTGCGCCGCCTGCGCTCGGCCTGGAAGCTGTTCGACGGCTGGATCGCGCCGGTGCCCGACGCCATGCTGCAGCAGGCGCGCGCGCACTTCGCCGCCTTCGGCGCCAACCGCGACCAGGACGTGCTGAACGAAACCGTGGCGCCCGCGCTGGCCCGCGCCGGCATGCCGGTGATCCCCGTGGAATCGACCCCGCCCGAGGAAGACGCCCAGACCATCGCCGGCGGCAAGGCCTTCCAGGCCTGGCTGCTGGACCTGCTGGAATGGAGCCTGGACGTGCCGCCGCCAGCGGCCGCCCCGGACGGCCACGCGATCGCCAACGGCACGCCCACGGACGCCGCGCCCGAGCCGGCCATCCGCCTGGAAGGCGGCGTGCCCGGCGCGCTGGTGCAGCCCACCATCATTCCGCTGCAGGGCGCGGAGCCCGAAACGCCTCGGCTGCACAAGCAGCTGGCGCGGCGGCTGCGCCGCTGGCACGGCAAGGTCGCCGACCAGGGCCTGCAATTCGCCTCGCTGGACATTCCCGCGCGCCACGAGCTGCGCAAGCGCGGCAAGCGGCTGCGCTACAGCCTGGCCTTCGCCGAATCGCTGCTGCCCGCCGCCAAGCTGCGCGGCTACCGCAAGCTGCTGTCGCGCGTGCAGGACATCCTGGGCGAGATCAACGACCTGGCCGTGGCCAAGGAACACTACGAGGCGTGTACGGCCACGCACCCGCAGGCCTGGTTCGCGCTGGGCTGGATCAGCGCGCGGCTGGAAGAGCTGGCGACGGAAGCGCAGCAGGCCTTCGACGACCTGGCACACAGCAAGCCGTTCTGGAAGTAAGGCAGGCGCGGGCCTGCCTCCAAACCGCGTCGCGGATGAAAAACGGGCGTCCTTCGCAGGACGCCCGTGGCGTTTCAAGGCGCGACCACCATCGTGATCAATCGGCCAGCAGCGCTCCGGCGAACTCGTCCGCCACGAAGGGCTGCAAGTCTTCCAGGCTTTCGCCGACGCCGATCCAGTACACCGGCACCGGGCGCACGCCCTGGCTGCCCGCGGCCACGGCGGCCAGCGTGCCGCCCTTGGCGGTGCCGTCCAGCTTGGTCACGACCAGGCCGGTCAGGTTGATGGCAGCGTCGAAGGCACGGATCTGGGCCAGCGCGTTCTGGCCGGTATTGCCGTCGACCACCAGCAGCACCTCGTGCGGCGCGGCGGCGTCGGCCTTGCCGATGACGCGGCGGATCTTCTTCAGCTCTTCCATCAGGTGCAGCTGCGTGGGCAGGCGACCCGCGGTGTCCACCATGACCACGTCGATGCCGCGCGCGCGGCCGGCATTGACCGCGTCGAAGGCCACGGCTGCCGGATCGCCGCCATCCTGCGCGATCACGGTGACGTTGTTGCGGCTGCCCCATTCGATCAGCTGCTCGCGCGCGGCGGCGCGGAACGTGTCGCCCGCCGCCAGCAGCACGCTGGCGCCCTGGCGCTGGAAGGTATGGGCCAGCTTGCCGATGGACGTCGTCTTGCCCGCGCCGTTGACGCCGGCGATCATCACCACCAGCGGCTTGGCGCCCTTGAGATCGAAGGACCGCTCCAGCGGGCGCAGATGGTCGGCCAGCAGCTGGCGCAGCGCCGCCTTGACCTGGGCGGGGTCCTCGATGCGTTCCTTCTTCACGCGCGCGCGCAGCGCGGTGAGCAGCGTCTCGGTGGCCTCCAGCCCGGCATCGGCCATAATGAGCGCCGATTCCAGTTCCTCGAACAGGTTCTCGTCGACCTTCACGCCGACGAACAGGCCGCCGATGCTCTGGCCGGTGCGCGACAGGCCCTGCTTGAGCCGGCTCAGCCAGGATGCTTTCTTCGGCGCCTCTTGCGCCGGCGGCGCGGCCTCGGCGACCGGAGCCGGGACGGGCTGCGGCGCGACCGTCTGCTCGACGACCGGGGCGATGATCGGAGCAGCGACCGGAGCAACTGCCGAGGCAACTGCCGGCGCAGCCACTGGCGCCTGGACCGCCGGCGCCTGCGCGGCGATGGGCGGTTCAATGACGACGTCAGGCGCCTTGGGCGTATCAGACACCGGAGCGGGCGTGGCCGGCACAGGCGCCGCAGCGGCGGGCAGCGACGGCGCGGGCGTGACGACCGGCGCGGCAGCGGGCGTGTAGGCGGCAGGCGCGGACGGCGCCACGGGAGCCGACGGCGCGGGCGCTACCGGCGACGCGACGGGCTGTGCGACGGCGCTATGCTGCGTGGAAACGGTCGCCGGAATGGCGGGCGCGACGGCCGTCTGGGCCGGCGCGGCGGGGATCGCGGGCGCCTGAGCGGCGTCCACGGCCTCCGGCGGCGGCGCGGGCTGGACCGGCGCGGCGGGCGGAGGGGATTTTTTCTTGAAGAAGCGGCTGAACATGGGTAACAAGGATATTCGTATCGTTGGGGGCCAATATCGGCGCACCCCCATTGCCGTGCCCGACGTGGAGACGTTGCGCCCCACGCCCGACCGGGTGCGCGAGACGCTGTTCAACTGGCTCAATCACCTGTGGGGCGGCGAGTTCTCCGACAAGCAGGTGCTGGACCTGTTCGCCGGCAGCGGCGCGCTCGGCTTCGAGGCGGCGTCGCGCGGCGTGGCGCATGTGCAGATGGTCGAGTGCGACAGGACGGCGGCGTCCGCGCTGCGGACGCTGCGCGATAAGCTCAAGGCCGACATGATACGCATCCATGTGGGCGACGCGATGCAGGTCACGGAGCGGATGGATGCGTCCCGCTTTGACCTGATCCTGCTCGATCCGCCCTTCGGACAGGGCTGGCTGCCGCGCCTGTGGCCGCTCTTGCCGGGCATCCTGACCGAAAACGGACTGGTCTATGTCGAGGCCGAAACCCCCATCGAACCGCCCCCGGGATTCCAGATCCTGCGCCAGGACAAGGCCGGCGCCGTCCACTACCATCTGCTGGAATTTGCTGCATTGCGCAAATAGATCAATAATCCGAGCTTCGGAGGATGGTGTACACCACTTATAACGGTACGGAGCTCGCATGATCATCGCTGTTTATCCCGGCACTTTCGACCCGCTGACCAGAGGACACGAAGACCTGGTCCGCCGCGCCGCCGCGCTTTTCGACAAAGTCGTGGTGGGCATCGCCCACAGCCGCAACAAGAAGCCCTTCTTCAGCATCGACGAGCGCGTCGAGATCGCGCGCGAAGTGCTCGGCCACTATCCCAACGTGGAAGTGCAGAGCTTCGGCGGCCTGCTCAAGGACTTCGTGCGCGACCAGGGCGGACGCGTGATCGTGCGCGGCCTGCGCGCCGTGTCCGACTTCGAATATGAATTCCAGATGGCCGGCATGAACCGCCATCTGCTGCCCGACGTCGAGACGCTGTTCATGACGCCTTCGGACCAGTACCAGTTCATCTCGGGCACCATCGTGCGCGAGATCGCCCAGCTGGGCGGCGACGTCAGCAAGTTCGTGTTCCCCTCGGTCGAGCGCTGGCTGCAGGAAAAGGCCAAGGAACGGCGCGAGCAGTCCTGGCCGGGCTGAACGAACCCGTCCCCGTCATCTCCGGAAGGGCGCCCCAGCGGCGCCCTTTGCGTTGATACGCCCGTCGCCGGCATGGGCATGCCAGGGAGCCCGCGCGGCCCGGCGCTACAATGGGCCAGCCCCCAGCCAGACTCCGCCGCCCATCATGGCCCTGACCATCACCGAAGAATGCATCAATTGCGACGTTTGCGAGCCCCAGTGCCCGAACGACGCGATTTCCATGGGCGACGAGTATTACGTCATTGACCCCGACCGCTGCACCGAATGCGTCGGCCATCATGACGAGCCTCAGTGCAAGGTGGTCTGCCCGGTGGAGTGCATCGAGCTGCATCCGCAGTGGAACGAAGGCCAGGAGCAGCTCATGGCCAAGTACCGCCGCCTGACGGGTGCCGCATGAGCGGCGCCGCCCAGCCAGACTCCGTTCCCTCTCCCCGCCCCCACGCCCGCCGCGACGTCTCGGCCTCGGCCATCGCCGCCGGCCTGGTCGCCGTGCTGGTGAGCTTCGGCGGCACCGCCGTGCTGATGGTGCAGGCAGGCCATGCGGCCGGCCTGAACGCCGCCCAGATCGGCTCCTGGATCGGCTCGCTCAGCCTGGTGCTGGGCGCCGGCGGCGCGGCCTACAGCCTGCGCACCGGCCTGCCCGTCGTCATGGCCTGGTCCACGCCCGGCGCGGCCCTGCTGGTGACCGCGCTGGCGGGCGTGCCCTTCAATGAAGCCGTGGGCGCCTTCGTGCTGGCCGCGGCGCTGACGCTGGCCTGTGGCCTGTTCGGCTGGATCGATCCCATCCTGCGCCGCATTCCCGGGGAAATCGCCGCGGCCATGCTGGCCGGCGTGCTGCTCAATTTCGGCATGGGCGTGTTCACCAGCCTGGGCAAGCAGCCCGCGCTGGTGCTGGCCATGTGCGCCGCCTATCTGCTGTGCCGGCGCTGGGCGCCGCGCTATGCCGTGCTGGTGGTGATGGGCGTGGCGGTGGCCGTGGCCGCCGCGCAGGGCCTGATCCAGACCGACCAGCTGGACCTGCACCTGACCGAGTTCGTCTGGACCACGCCGGTATTCAGCGCGCAGGCCGCCATCAGCCTGGGCATTCCGCTGTTCGTGGTGGCGATGGCCTCGCAGAACCTGCCGGGCCTGGCCATCCTGCAGGCCTCGGGCTATCGTCCGCCCGCGTCGCGCCTGGTGGCCGCCACCGGCATCCTGGGCCTGCTGGCCGCGCCCTTTGGCGCGCACAGCGTCACGCTGGGCGCGATCAGCGCCGCCATCTGCACCGGCCCCGAGGCGCATCCCGATCCGTCCAAGCGCTACATCGCCGCCGCCACCTACGGCCTGTCGTACTTCGCGCTGAGCATCGTGGCTGGCGCCGTGGCCGTGTTCTTCCAGGCGCTGCCCGCGGCGCTGCTGGCCGCGCTGGCGGGCCTGGCGCTGCTGGGCACCATCATGGGCGGCATGGCCACCGCCATGGCCAATCCGGCGCGGCGCGAGGCCGCGCTGATCACGCTGCTGGCGACCGCCTCGGGCTTCAGTTTCTGGGGCATCGGTTCGGCCTTCTGGGGCCTGGTGGCGGGCCTGCTGGCCCACACCCTATTTGAGAAGGGGTGACCCACCCCCGAAGCGCTACGCGCTTCCCCCTCAAGGGGGCGCAACTGCGGACCGGCAAAGCCGGCTCCGCGTTGCCCCGATCGTTGCATGGCGGGTGTGCGCTTTAGGGCGAGGGGGTATCGGGCCAAGCGGACACCGGCGTGTCCGGATGCACTTTCATGATGCGGCAGGGTACCTGCACGAAGTTCGAGATCCAGGCCGCGGCCAGCTCGCCCTCATCCACCACGTCGATGACCAGCTCGCCGACCCGCATGCTGTAGCGCACGCTGTCGTCGTCCTCGATCACGTCCAGCGGGATGTCCATGCGCAGCATGCCGGGCGCCTTCAGCACCAGGTAGCCCATGCGCAGCTCGACCGACACATCGGCCAGGCGCGGGCACAGCTCGCGGTTGAGCCATTGCCCCGAATCGTTGGCCACCAGCCATTGCCGGTGATAGGGCGCGGCCTCGGGCTGCGCGGTCAGGCCGCACTCGGCGACGGGCTGGTACTGCGGCGTGCCGGTCATCGTCCCAGCAGGCCCTTGAGCGCCTTGTCCACGGCCGCGCCGCCCTTGCCCTTGCCGGTGACGGCGTCACGCAGCTTGTTCTCCAGGCTGCGCTTGAGGATGCCGCCAATGGCTTCCTTCCACAGCACGGTATAAGACGGCTTGTCGAACGTGCCCCGGACGTGGACCGGGATGGTCACGTCCTTCAGGTCGATCAGTTCCTTGCCTTCCTCGCTGGCCGACGGATTGACGACGCGCGCGCGCGCCACCAGGTCCAGCTCGTTGCGGACGAAATCGATGGAAGCCGGCTCGCCCTGCGTCACGCGCAGCAACGGTGAAACGAAGTTCAGGCGCTTGACCGCGGCCACGCCCTTGGTGAAGGCCAGGTCGGCGTCCATCTCGGAGAACTCGGTCTGCTTGCCGCTGTCGGCGGCCACGGTGTGGTCCTGCGCATCGGGCGAGATGGCGGCCTTGAGTTCGCGCAGCGTCTGGGTCAGGTTGATGCCCTTGACCGCGCCGTCGCGCAGGCGCAGCTGCAGCGTGCCGCCCAGCCCGCTCTTCATGGCGTAGGCGTTGGCGCCCGCGGTCTTCAGGTCCAGCGCCAGGCTGCCCGTGCCGCTGAGCACGTTCTTCTGCGCCAGGTCCATCAGCAGCGGCTCGATCGCGATGCCCGCCAGCGACAGCTTGGTGGCGATCTGATTGCCCTGCGCCGCATCCAGGCTCAAGGTGCCGGCCAGCTTGCCGCCATACAGGCCGGCGGTCAGGCTGGACACATCCAGCTTGCCCTTGTCCAGCTTCGCCGTGGCGGCCACGTCGTCGGCCTTCAGGCCGCGCACCACCAGCTTGCCGATCTTGAGCGTGCCGTTGACGCTGGGACCGACCAGGGCCGACAGGTTGATGTTGTCGTCGGCGGCCGGCGCGGGGGCCGGCTGCGCGGGCTTGGATTCGTCTTTCTTGCCTTCGGCGGGCGCCTTGGCGGGCGCGGCCGCGGCCGGCGGCGCCAGCTTGTCCAGGTCCAGCGTGTCCACGGCCAGCGCGAAATTGACCAGCGGCGTGTCGCGCAGCTTGCTGATGTCGGCGCTCAGGTCGAACTTGCCGCCCTCGAGCACGGCGTTGATCTTGGTGCTGGCCTGGTCCTTGAGCAGGTCCACGTTCAGGCTGCCGATGACCGGGATCTGCAGGCTGCCCTTGGGCAGGCCGGGATCGGTGATGTTGACGTCGCCGCGCAGCCCGGACAGGCCGCCGCTGCGCTGGAGCAGGTTCAGCGACAGCGGCGAGGCGAAGTTCAGCTTGACGATGCGCTCGCCGCTCTTGGACGTGCTGTCCAGCTTGGCTTCCTTGATGTCCAGCTCGCCGGCGTTGCCGCTGATGCCGTTCAGGCCGAAGCTGGCGTCCAGGCCGCCCACGCGCACGCGGCCGGTCAGGGCCTCGCCGGTGGCGGATGCCGGGGAAATATTGAGCGCGGGCGCGTCGACGGCGAATTCAAACGGGCCGTCGGCCAAGCCGCCCTTGGCGCGCACGGCCAGCTTCTCGATCTGCAGCTGGCTCTTGTGCGGATCCACGGACAGCTTGGGCACGGCCACGCTGGCTTCGACATTGGTCGCGCGCGCGGCCGGATCGGTGATCTCGCCCTGGAACAGCACTTCCAGCGCGGACAGGTCCAGCGCCGACTTCTGGCCGTTGAACGCGAGATTGCCGCGCATGGACAGGCTCTTGGCCTCGGCGCCGGGCAGCTTGCCGTCGACCCGCAGATCCAGCTTCTGCGCGGCATAGCGCTTGGCCGAGGGATCGAGCGTCAGCAGCGCCTGGCCGGTCAGGTTGGCGTCCACGCGCGGATTGCCGCCTTCGAGCTTGGCGGTCAGGCGCACGTCGAAAGGCTGGTTGAAGGTGACGCGGCCGGTATTGGCATTGATGCGCGTCACCGCCACGGCCATGCCCGAGATGGCGTCCTGCAGCTGCACCTCGCCGTCCTTCAGGTCCAGGCCGGCGATATCGATCTGCATATTGCTGCCCGACGACGGCAGGTTGCCGCTGGTGATGGCCTGCGCCGCGGTCTGGGCCGCGCCCGCGATGGCCTCGGCCGGATTGGCCGGCGCGGTCACCACCGGCGCCGTGCCGCCCACCAGGTTGCTGAAATTGAACTGGCCGTCCTTGCCGCGGATCACGCGCGCCTTCAGGCCGCTGATGGCGACGTGGTCCACCACGAAGCTGTTGGACAGCAGCGGCCATACCGCCACCGCCAGGCGCGTGCTGTCGATCGACGCGAAGGTTTCCTTGCTGCCGGCCTCGGACAGCGACACGCCCTGCACGGCCAGGCCGATGCGCGGGAACAGCGAGAGCTCGATCTCGCCGTCGATGGTCAGCGTGCGGTCATAGCGTTCCTTGACAAGCTCTTCCAGCTTGTACTTGTACGCATTGGGATCGAATGTCAGCAAGAAGATGGCCAGGCCAACGACGGCCACGACAACCAACACTACCAGGCCTATCAATATGCGCTTGAACCACGTTTTCATTGCTGCCCCGTCGGTACCTCGACTGGAAATCCCTGTGATGCCGCGCTGCCGCGCGGCGCTGGCGCTTCGCCGGCGGCCGGGCCGCGGGCGTTTTGAAATCCATTTGCCTTCGGCTGCAAATCCCCACGCCGGCCAGATCCGCGGCGCGGCGCCGGAGAAGAAGCGTGCTTGAAGGAAAAGCCTGCGGAAAGCGCCGGCGACGCCGGCATGCAGATATCGCTATCGTAACAAATCGGAGAACGCGTGCCTGCGTCATGCCCGCGTCCCGGCCATCGCGGCTAGTCCTCGATGGGCTGGTCCTGCGCCAACGGCGCGCGCGCCGCGGGCGCCCAGGCGCTGGACAGGCAGGTCAGCATGCCGAATGCCGCCCCCGCCAACGCAATCCGTATCGCCCACGACTTCATGTCCTGCTCCTTCCTCATCTTGGCGACAAGACTATAGGCAAGACACAGGGCTCAGTCTGCGGGAAGATTCTTAAAGCGAGGATCATCCTCAAGACAAGTTCAAGCGCTCAGCCGTGCTCCAGCAGCATCACCGCCACGGTGTCGGGCGCCAGCGCCTCGAACACATGCGGCACGTCGGCCGCATGACGGATGTAGTCGCCCGGCGCCAGCTCCACCTCCTGCCCCAGCGGCCCGATCCGCGCGCGGCCGCTCGCCAGGATTACATGCTCGATCATGCCCGGGCCATGCGGCCTGGACAGTCGCGGCTCGCCGGGCTGCGCCCGCACCCGGTACACATCGCGCTGCGCGCCCGCGGGACAGGCGGCCAGCAGCGTCGCCGCATAGTTGCCCTGCTCGGACACGGCAGCGGCGCCTTCGTGCGCGCGAATGACCTGCACCCTGGCCTGGGCTTCGCCGATCAACCGGCTTACCTGCACATCCAGCGCCATCGCCAGCGCCCACAGCGTTTCGAGGCTGGGATTGCCCACGCCCGATTCCAGCTGCGACAAGGTGGATTTGGCCAACCCGGCGCGCCGGGCCAATTCGGCGAGCGACATGCCGGCGCGTTCGCGCTCGCGGCGCAGCGCGGTTGCCAGCAGGCCAATGGGAGCCGGCGAGGCGGCGGTGGGCGCCGAGTCAGCGGTTGGGGAAGATGGCTGGTGCATGGTGCGGGTCCGATCCATGGCGGGTCCGCTTTTTCTGCGGCCCCGGACGTTCGACTTGACGAACGATATTAAATATTTGTTCACTATATCAATCCATCGTTCGATATGAAAGGCCGGCGCCAGCCAGCGACGACTCATGCCCATCACCGACAACACCCGAGGCGGCCTGCAGATGACGGCCGCGATGATCATTTCCGGCACCGTCGGCTGGTTCGTGCTGGCGGCCGGCGTGTCGCCGCGCGCCGCGGTGTTCTGGCGCTGCCTGTTCGGCGCGCTGGCCATGCTGGCCGTCTGCGGCTGGCTGGGGCAACTGCGGCCGGGCCTGCTGAGCCGCCGCCAGGCTGGCCTGTGCGCGCTGGGCGGCGTGGCGCTGGCGCTGAACTGGACGCTGCTGTTCGGCGCCTACGGCCACGCGTCCATCTCGGTCGCCACCATCGTCTATCACACGCAGCCCTTCATGCTGGTCGCGCTGGGCACGTTGTGCTTCAAGGAGAAACCGGGCGCGCGCAAGCTCGCCTGCCTGGCGCTGGCCTTCGGCGGCCTGGCGGCCATCGTCGCGGGCCGGCCGGCGGCGGCCCTGCATGCGGGCGGCTCGTTCGCCACCGGCGTCGCGCTGGCCCTGGGCGCGGCGTTCTTCTACGCGATCGCCGCCATCATCGCCAAGGGCTTGAAGGGCGTGCCGCCGCATCTGATCGTGCTGATCCAGCTCCTCATCGGCGCGGCGCTGATGGCGCCCTCGGCCGCCCTGCCCGACCAGCCGCGCGCCTGGGGCCTGCTTGTCGCGATCGGCGTGGTCCATACCGGCCTGATGTCGACGCTGCTCTACAGCGCGCTGCAAAAGACCGCGACCAGCCTCATCGGCGTGCTGTCCTTCATCAACCCCATCGTCGCGATGCTAGTGGATGCGCTGGCCTTCGATCAGCGCATGAACGCCATCCAGATCGCCGGAGCGGCGCTGATCCTGCTGAGCGCCGCGGCGATGAACCGGCCGGCGCGCGCAGGCGGTCCGACCGAAGTCGGCGTTGACAGGCGGTCTTGATATTTAATATCATTCAATTAATTTATTGAATGTATGGAGCACTCGTCTTGCGGCGCGCCCCGACACCATGACCATCGATTCCGATTTCCTCGTCCGCATCCTGCTGATCGGCGCCGGCGCCACGCTGGTCATGGACGCCTGGGCGCTGTTTCTCAAGCGCTGCTTCAACATCCCCGGCCTGAACTACGCCATGGTGGGCCGCTGGATCGGCCATCTGCCGCGCGGGCGGTTTATCCACCCGAACATTGGCAAGGCCGAACCGGTCGCGGCGGAAGCCGCCATCGGCTGGATCGCGCACTACGCCATCGGCGTCGCCTTCGCGGCCCTGCTGCTGCTCATCGCCGGACCACAATGGGCGCAGCGCCCGACCTTCCTGCCCGCGCTGCTGGTCGGCATCGGCACGGTGGCCGCGCCCTTCTTCATCCTGCAGCCCGGCATGGGCGCGGGCATCGCCGCGTCCAGGACGCCCAATCCCCCGGTCGCGCGGCTGCGCAGCCTGATGGCCCACGCGTCCTTCGGCGTCGGGCTGTATCTGGCCGGACTGGCATGCCGGGCGGTGCTGGCGTCCTGATCCGTCGCCCGCCGCGCGCAACGAAGCTGAACGCGCCGCGCCACGCAGCGCCAATGCACAGGCCGCGCCTGTGAGCCTCATGACGGCCCGCGAGCGCGGGCCGTCTTTACATTTCCCGAAAAGCCCCTAGAATCCTGCCACGCGCCGCTACCCGGGCGGCAGGACGCAGCCACGCCACAGGCACGGCTCCAGGGCCGCGCCCCGCGCCGCCAACCCGCCCGCTGGCCACGCGCCGCGAACGGCCCGTGCGCGACGCCACGGCGTCTCCAGCGCTTCCAGCCGGATTGGCCTTCAGCAAGGCGCGCCCCTCCCTCTTTATCGACCCTCATGCAGATCTTGCACACCCTGGCCGGCTCCCATCTGGGCGGCATGGAATTCCGCGTCCTGGAACAGGCGCAGTGGCTCAAGGAGCATGGGCATGTCGTGGCCATCGCCGCGCCGCCCGGCAGCGAGACGCTGAAAGCGGCGCACGAGCGCTCGCTGGAAGCCGTGGGCATCGACTTCGAATCCGCCTACTCGCCGCCCACCGTGATGGGGCTGCGCCGGCTGGTCAAGCGCCTGCGCATCGAGGTCATCGACGCCCACAGCCGCGCGGACGGCAAGACCAGCGCGCTGTGCCAGGACCTGTGCGCCGTCGTGCGCACCCGCCATTTCGCCAAGTACCTGCGCAGCAGCCTGCGCAAGCGCCTGGAATGGCGCGTCGGCTGCCATCACGTCATCGCCACCAGCGGCGAAGGCCGCAACGACATCGTGTCAGCCGGCTTCGCGCCGGCCGAACGCGTCAGCGTGGTCGGCGAATGGGCCGACCAGCGTTTCTTCCTGGACGTGGACAAGGCCGCGCTGCGCCAGCGCATGCGCGCCGAACTCGGGCTGGACGCCGACGCCTTCGTGGTCGCCACCATCGGCATGCTGCGCCCGGAAAAGCGCCAGGACGATCTGCTGCGCGTGGTCCAGCAGCTGCGTCAGCGCGCGATCCCCGCCATCGCGCTCGTGGTCGGCACGCCCACCGCCGAGAAGGCCGCCTTCGGCCCCCGGCTGCACGCGCTGGCCGATGAACTGGGCATCGCGGCCCACACCGTATTCGCCGGCCATCGCGGCGACATCGATCAGGTCATCCACGCCGCCGACGCGCTGCTGGTGCCCTCGTCCAACGAGGCCTGGTCGCGCGTCGTGCCCGAAGCCTTCGCCGCCGGTTGCCCGGTGGTGGTCAGCAATGTGGGCGGACTGCCCGAGATCGTGAAGCCGGACGAGACCGGCTGGCTGGCCGAGCCGGGCGACGTGGCCGGATTCACCGGGCATGTGGCCGGCATCTGGAGCGATCCCGCACGGGCGCGTCGGGTGGCGGAGCAGGCGCGCGCCTTCGCCGAAGACAACTTCCAGTTAGGGCGCAAGATGGATGAAACGCTGCGGGCGTATGAAGTGGCGATCAGGCGCAAGCGCGGGCGCTGAGGCGCGATGAGGCGCTATGAAAAAAAGCCGAGGCCCGCCAGATGGCGGGCCTCGGCTTTTGCCGCTGGGCGCATCCGTTCCGTGAGAAGCGGGTGCGCGGGCCGGGATCAGACGTTGAACAGGAAGTTCATCACATCGCCGTCCTGCACGATGTACTCCTTGCCTTCGGCGCGCATCTTGCCGGCTTCCTTGGCGCCCTGCTCGCCCTTGTAGGCGATGTAATCTTCATAGGCGATGGTCTGCGCGCGGATGAAGCCGCGTTCGAAGTCGGTGTGGATCACGCCCGCGGCCTGGGGCGCGGTGGCGCCGATCGGCACGGTCCAGGCGCGCACTTCCTTCACGCCGGCGGTGAAGTACGTTTGCAGGCCCAGCAGCTTGAAGGCGGCGCGGATCAGGCGGTTCAGGCCCGGCTCTTCCATGCCCATGTCGCTCAGGAAGGCCTGGCGGTCGGCGTCGTCCAGGTCGACGATCTCGGACTCGATGGCGGCGCAGATGGCGACCACGGGCGCGTTGCGCTTGGCGGCGAACTCGGTCAGGCGGTCCAGCAGCGGGTTGTTGGTGAAACCATCGTCGGCCACGTTGCCCACGTACATCGCGCGCTTGGCGGTGATGAAGCAGAGCTGGGCGATGTCGGCCTTTTCTTCGGTCGTCAGGTCCAACGCGCGGATGGGCTTGGCTTCATTCAGCTGGGCCACGCACTTTTCCAGCACGGCCACGATGCGCTGCGATTCCTTGTCGCCGGAACGCGCGGTCTTCTGGTGGCGTTGCAGGGCCTTCTCGGCGGTCTGCAGGTCAGCCAGCGCCAGCTCGGTCTCGATGACCTCGATGTCGGCGATGGGGTCGACCTTGCCGGCGACGTGGATCACGTTCGGGTCTTCAAAGCAGCGCACCACGTTGACGATGGCGTCGGTCTCGCGGATGTGCGAGAGGAACTGGTTGCCCAGGCCTTCGCCCTTGCTCGCGCCGGCCACCAGGCCGGCGATGTCCACGAACTCGACCGTGGCCGACAGGATGCGCTCGGGCTTGACGATCTCGGCCAGCTTCTGCAGGCGCGGATCCGGCACTTCCACGACGCCCACGTTGGGCTCGATGGTGCAGAACGGATAGTTCTCGGCGGCGATGCCGGCGCGGGTCAGAGCGTTGAAAAGCGTCGATTTGCCGACATTGGGCAGGCCGACGATGCCGCATTGCAGAGCCATGGGAATCCTGTGTAGGTACGGTATTGATCGTTAACGTTCTAGTTTACCCCGGCCCTGCGTCAGGCATATGGGGACGCGGCAGCCTGGCCGGCGGGCGTGCGGGCCAGCTTCCGGCGACATGCCACGCTAGGTGGCCGCCCCAGGCACCCAGCGCATCACCGCCCAGATCAGCACGATCGGCCCCGCGTTGAAGACGGCGTGCAGCGCGATGGCCGCGCCGATGCCCCTGCGCACCCGCATCCAGCCCAGCGCCAGACCCGTGAGCCATTGCGGCAGCACCAGCAGGGGCAGCAGCCAGTACGGCGTCTTGCTGAAGACGAAATTGCTCAGGTGCACGGCGGCGAAGGTCAGCGTGGCCAGGTGGAACACCAGGCCGAAATGCTTCAGGTAGTAGCGACGCCAGGTCGTATCCCAGCCTTGCAACGGCTGCGCGCGCCGGATCAGCGCCCAGACGGCCAGCAACAGGAACGCGGCCAGCAGCAGCCCGGTCCAGATGCGCGGCCCCCACAGCACCACGGGCACCAGCGCCGGGCACAGCCACAACGCCTGCCTGGGCCGTCGCAGGCCGTAGCGGAACAGCATTTCCTCGACCAGCGGCGCCCAGATGATGGCGGTCAGCCAGGGGATGTTGGTGGGATCCAGCCTATGCGTGGCGCCCGCGAGTCCGGCGGCGGCGACCGCCACCGGTCCCAGCGCGAACAGGTTCACGCACCATAGCAGCAGCGCCCAGGCCAGCAGCCGGCCGGGGCGCACGCCGGGCCAGAAATCGCGCCACACGCCGCCGCCCGGTCCGCGCCCCGGCAGCCGAGCCGGGCTCGGCCGGCGGATGAAGCGCCAGAAATCGACCAGTTCGTCGCGAAAACGCGTTTTGCGGGATGTGGACACGACAGGCTGGGCGGACATGTGCATTTCAACGATTCAAGGTGCGGGCTCATCGCCCGCGGCAGACGGCTACAACCCCTTTAGGCATCGTTGCCGCTGTGAAGTTGCCGCGTCGCCAGCGGAAAATCACCGGCCAGCATCGCCGGCACCACGGCGCGGCAGCGATCGATCACCGCTTCGATCGCCGTCTGCTCTTCGCGGCGCGGCGGGTGCAGGACGAAGTCCGCGACCTGCTGCGCCAGCCCCAGCGTGCGCGGATGGCCGATGCCGATGCGCAGGCGCCAGAAATTGGGGCTGCCCAGCGCCGCCTGGATGTCCTTCAGGCCGTTGTGGCCGGCGTGCCCGCCGCCCTGCTTGAGTTTCACCTGGCCGGGCATGAGGTCCAGCTCGTCGTGCAGCACCAGCACGGCCTCAGGCGCGAGCTTGTAGAAGCGCGCCAGCGCGCCGACCGCTTGGCCGGAACGGTTCATGTAGGTGTTGGGCTTGAGCAGCAGCACGTTGTCCGCGCCCAGCCGGGCCTTGGCGACCATGCCGAAGAACGACTTCTCCAGCGCGAAGGACGCGCGCAGATCGTCGGCCAGATGGTCGGCCAGCCAGAAGCCGGCATTGTGCCGGGTGGTTTCGTAGTCGGGGCCGGGATTGCCCAGCCCGACGATGAGGCGTATGGGAGTAGACATGATGGGGGTGTTTAAACCAAAAAACCCTGCGCATGCAAATGCACGCGCAGGGTTTCGGCGTCAGCCTTGCGCAAGCCCGGGGGCTTGCGACCTGGCTTAGGCGGCCGGAGCAGCTTCGGCGGCGTCGTCAGCGGCGGCGCCGCCCTTGACCACGGCAGCGACCAGCAGCGGGTTGGCTTCAGCGCCGTGCGGGACGTACGTCACGCCCTTGGGCAGCTTGATGTCGGCCAGGTGGACCGACGCGCCGGGCAGCAGGTCCTTCAGGTCGATTTCGATGAACTGCGGCAGGGAGGCCGGCAGGCAGGTGACTTCCAGCTCGGTCAGCACGTGGCTGATGATCGCGCCGCTCAGCTTGACGGCCGGCGAGACTTCAGCGTTCAGGAAGTGCAGCGGCACCTTGGTGCGCAGGGCCTGGTTGGCGTCCACGCGCTGGAAGTCCACGTGCAGGACTTGCGGCTTGTAGGCGTGCCATTGAACCGAACGCAGCAGGACTTGCTCTTCCTGGGCAGCGCCTTCCAGCGCCATTTGCAGGATGGAAGCGTGGAACTCTTCCTTGCGCAGGGCGTGGTAGATCTCGTTGTGGTCGAGTTCGATGTTCAGGGGGGCAGCCGTACCGCCATAAACGATGGCGGGAACGCGGCCCGCGCGGCGCAGGCGGCGGCTCGCACTCGAACCCTGGACGCTACGCGCAGTGGCATTGAATTTCATGGAAAACTCCAAAAGCAAAAAATGGCGAAACGGGTTCGCCGGTTGTGTTCACGGCGCGCAAGGTGCGCGCCGTGTTTTTCGCGTCCTGCCGCGACCAGCAAGACGCAAATCCGGGTAGTGCCGACTGGCCTCAGTCGACGAACAGCGAGCTGACCGATTCCGCGTTCGAGATACGCAGGATGGTCTCGCCCAGCAGCGCCGCGCAGGACAGCTGGCGGATCTTGCCGCTGGCCTGGCTTTCTTCGGACAGCGGGATGGTGTCGGTGACGACCAGCTCGTCCAGGGCCGAGCCCTCGATGCGCTCGATCGCGCCGCCCGACAGCACGGGGTGCGTGCAATACGCGTAGACGGCGCCGGCGCCGCGGTCCTTCAGGGCCTGGGCCGCCTTGCACAGCGTGCCGGCGGTGTCGACCATGTCGTCCATGATGATGCAGGTGCGGCCGTCGACTTCACCGATGATGTTCATCACTTCCGACACGTTGGCGCGCGGACGACGCTTGTCGATGATGGCCAGGTCGGCTTCGAGCTGCTTGGCCAGCGCGCGGGCCCGCACCACGCCGCCGATGTCCGGGGACACGACGACCAGGTTCGAAAAGTTGCGGCGCCAGATGTCGCCCAGCAGGATCGGACCCGCGTAGATGTTGTCCACGGGGATGTCGAAGAAGCCCTGGATCTGGTCGGCGTGCAGGTCCATCGTCAGGACCCGGTCCACGCCGGCCACTTGCAGCATGTTGGCCACGACCTTGGCCGAGATCGCGACGCGCGCCGAGCGCGGGCGGCGGTCCTGGCGGGCGTAGCCGAAATAGGGAATCGCGGCGGTGATGCGGCCGGCCGAGGCGCGGCGCAGGGCATCGACCATCACCATGATTTCCATCAGGTTGTCGTTGGTGGGCGCACAGGTGGGCTGCAGGACGAAGACGTCCTTGCCGCGCACGTTCTCGTTGATCTCGACCATCACCTCGCCGTCCGAGAAGCGACCCACGGTCATCTTGCCCAGGGACATGTCGAGGTGGTTGACTACGTCCACGGCCAGCCGAGTGTTGGCGGTGCCCGTGAAGATCATGAAACTATCGTTTGCCATGATGGATGATGCGATGGTCGTTTGAAACAGACGCGAACGGAGTGAAGCGGGGGTGATGCAGGGTGACGCGAGGTGTTGCGCTAAAGCAGAACCTGGCCGGAAAACAAAAAAGCTGCTGAACCGGGGCCAGTGTCTGACAGGCGTGTTCAACAGCTTTTTTATGTATTCGGCTGGCTGGGGAGGAAGGATTCGAACCTTCGCATGCCGGAATCAAAATCCGGTGCCTTAACCAGCTTGGCGACTCCCCAACTATCTTGCAATCCAATCCCGCAGTGGGTGTTCAGCTAATCCGGCGCAAGCCTGAACCAACCGAAACCGTGGATGAGCGGTTTGCTGAAAACTATTTGTTTTAACAGCGCCGCGCATTGTAGCGGTAATTTCCGTTTTCGCCAAAGCGGCTTCGGAAAGTTTGGAGTATTCGGCGAACAAACACGCACCAGACCCCGACATACGAACATGGACTCCATGTTCAGTAAGCCACCGCGATGCCCTGAGAACCTCAGGATAAAGACGGTAAACCACCGGCTCCAGATCATTTCTGCCAAAAAATTCGAAGCTGGCGGGCCCGGCGTTTAGACCAGATCCCCGTTCGCTTTCAGTGCAATTTTCGGTGCAGAAAGTAGGCGAAGCAAGAAAGTCCGCTATTGTGATCGAAGAAGTATCCCTTGTCAAATCCTCTGCGGAAAAAATTCCAACAGTGGGCACGCTGGCATCCGGCTGGGCCACCAGATAGGCGCGCTCGGGCAGCGCCACCGCGCTGAGATCCTCGCCCACGCCCTGGGCAAAAGCCGATTGCCCGAACACGAACACGGGCACGTCCGCGCCCAGCGGCAACGCCAGATCCATCAGCTGGCGCCGACTGAGATTCGTGCCCCAGAGGCGATTCAGCGCGATCAGCGTGGAGGCCGCGTCGCTGGAGCCGCCGCCCAGGCCACCGCCCTGCGGGATGCGCTTTTCCAGGCTGATCTGCGCCCCCTGGCGCGTGCCGGTGGCGCGTTGCAGCGCGCGCGCGGCGCGCACCGTCAGGTCCTGGTCCTCGGGCACGCCGGGCAGATCGGTGGCGCGGCTGATGATGCCGTCAGCGCGCGTCTCGAAATGCAGCGTGTCGCAGAGGTCGATGAAGCGGAACACGGTCTGCAGCAGGTGGTAGCCGTCTGCGCGCCGCCCCACGACGTGCAGGAACAGGTTGAGCTTGGCGGGCGCGGGTACGTCGTAGAGAGTCACGGGAATCGGCCGAAACGGATGCGATTCCCGGATTTTAGCCAGCGCGCTCAGGCCAGCTGCGGCGTGGCGCCGGGCGCGCCCTGCAATTGCGCGGCCTGTGCCTCGATCACCTGCCCGCCGGGCAGCTTGAACACCGACACCGCGTCCGCAAGCTGGCGCGCCTGCTCTTCCAGCGCGCCGGCCGCGGCGGCGGCCTGCTCCACCAGCGCCGCGTTCTGCTGCGTCACGTTGTCCATTTGCGCGACGGCGCGGTTGACCTGATCGATGCCGCTGGACTGCTCTTCGGACGCGGCCGAGATCTCGCCCATCAGGCTGGTGACGCGCTGCACGGAGTCCTCGATCTCGCGCATAGTGGCGCCGGCCCGCTCGACCTGGGCCGAGCCCACGCCGACCTTCTGCGTGGAGTCCTCGATCAGCTGCTTGATCTCCTTGGCCGCCGCGGCGCTGCGCTGGGCCAGCGTGCGCACCTCGCTCGCGACCACGGCGAAACCCTTGCCCTGCTCGCCCGCGCGCGCCGCTTCCACGGCCGCGTTCAGCGCCAGGATATTGGTCTGGAACGCGATGCCGTCGATCACGCCTACGATGTCGGCAATGCGCGCCGAGCTGCCGGAAATGGCGCGCATGGTCTCGACCACGCCGGCCACCGCCTCGCCGCCGCGCCGCGCGACCGCCGCCGATTCGCCCACCATGCGGTTGGCCTCGTGCGCGATGCCCGCGTTCTGCTTCACGGTGGAAGCCAGTTCCTCCATGCTGGCCGCGGTCTGCTCCAGCGACGCGGCCTGCTGCTCGGTGCGGCTGGAAAGATCGGCGTTACCCGAGGAGATTTCGCGCGAGCCCACATGGATCTCATCCACGCCGCGACGCACCGAGGACACCGTGCGGACCAGGCCATCCTGCATGCCCTTGAGCGCCGCCAGCAAGGCGCCGATCTCGTTGCGGCCTCGATCTGCCACGCGGCGCGTGAGGTCGCCCTCGGCGATGCGCCTGAAGATCTCGCCCGCCTCCAGCAACGGCCGCACGATCATGCGCCGGATCAGCACGTGTGCGCCGACCGCCATGACCAACCCCGCGACCAGCAGGCCCGCCAGCACATAGACGAACAGCGACTGGAACAGCGAGATCTCTTCCATCACGCCCTGCCCGGCCTCCTCGGCGCGGCGCATGAAGGCGTCGCGCTCGTTGACCAGGATCTCCTGCGCCTGCTGCGTGGCGGGCTTGCCGTAGGCGTCGGCGTCGCCGCCCTCCAGCGCCTTGCCCAGGGACTGCAGATTGCCGCTGAAGGTGGTGTAGGCCTCGATCAGATCCGCCGACGCGGTTTTCTCCTCGGCGCTCAGGCCGCTGGCGAAGCCCTGGAAATTGCGGTCGCCGGCGGCGATGCGCTGGCGCGCCAGCCGCAATGCGGTGGTGTCTCCGGGATTGCCCTTGGCCACGCGGGCGGCATAACGGGTCAGGTCGGTGCGCGCCGCCACCAGCGACAACGCGGCGGAATTGACGGCGTTGACCTGCTCCGAGGACAGGCGGTAGAGCTGTCCGACATCCTGATTGGTCTGTCGCAGGGCGACGAAGCCCATGCCTCCGACCAGCAACTGGAAGGTGAAGAAAGTCGCGATGATTCCCAGCAGTATCGTCGCGACGCGGGTGTTCCTGAACATGGGCAATTCTCCGTAGGGGCGGCGGCTTGGTTCGACGCCGGTCTTGCGGTCCGTCCGGGCTCGTAGCCCGAACGGGCATGAGGAGAATTATTCAACTTCGACGAAATATTTCCATCAGTAACAATACTGATTTCCTTCTGTTTATTGCATCGATGAAATCTTTCTGTAGCACCGGCGCAGCCCTCATGCGGTCCGCGGGCAGGCCCTTTGCAGCCTCGTGCCGAAGAAAGGGCGGAACAGACACGCAAGTCAGCCATGCGGCAGGCAAACAAAAGGCGCCCCATGGGGCGCCTTGTTCCTGGCATGCGCAACCGCGCACGACGCGTCAGGGCTGGTTGACCACCAGCCGCACCAGGATGCGCCGGCCAGGCTCCTGCCGTTCCATCACCAGCAGCATCGGCCCTTTCGTGTCGTAGCGCGACAGCCGCACGCGCCAGCCGCCCTGCTCGAAGCCGGCCGGACGGCCCAGTTCATCGCGCGACAACTCGCCCGGCTCGGGTTCGGCGGGCAGCTTGCCGCGCAGCCAGTCGCGCAGGCCGGACACCGGCATGCTGCTGCCCAGCGCGTCCTCGGCCAGCGCGTCGGGGTTGTCCGCCACCAGACGGGTGCCATCGGCCTTGGTCAGGCTGGCGCTGCCGGGCAGGCCTTCGACGCGCGCCTCGGTGGAGCCCAGCGGATTGGTCAGGTCCAGCACGTAGCGACGGCCATCGTCGGACCAGGAAAAACCGCCCTGCACGGCATTCTGCTTGCCGCTTTCCTCGTTGACCGTGATGGCGAAGCGCCCGATGCGCGAGAACGCGTCGGGCCCAATGCCCTCGATGGGCTTGGGCGTGGTGGTGCAGGCCGCCAGCGTGAACGCCAGCATGACCATCAAGGCCCCGCGCAGCCACGCCGACGCGTCGCGCCAGCGGACCATGACGGCCGTGGTCAAAGCGCGACCCCCAGCCGCTTGATGGTGTCGAGCAGGGCGCGGTTGGTCGGATCCTTGAGCTTGGCGCCGCGCAGCAGTTCCACCGCCTGGTCGCGCTTGCCCTGGCTCCACAGCACTTCGGCCAGGTGGGCGGCGATGTCGGCCTCGGGACGCGTGCTGTAGGCGCGGCGCAGGTATTCGGCCGCGGCGGCCTGGTCGCCCATGCGGAATTTGACCCAGCCCATGCTGTCCAGGATGAACGGATCGTTGGGCGCCAGTTCCAGCGCCTGCGTGATCAGGTCCAGCGCCTCGGGCAGGCGCTGGTTGCGGTCGGCCAACGTGTAGCCCAGCGCGTTGTAGGCGTGGGCGTGGTCCGGGTCCAGCGCGATGACCTGGCGCAGCAGGCGCTCCAGGTCGGCCACGCGGTCCTGGCGCTCGTACAGCATGGCCAGCTCGTACTTGATTTCCACCGTGTCGGGCAGGTCGCGGTCGGCGGCCTCCAGCACCGCCACCGCCTGGCCGACGCGATCGGCGTCGCGCAGGATCTGCGCCTTGGTCAGTACGCCCTGGGTGCGCTCTTCCTCGTCCTGCGGGCCGGCGGCATCGATCATGGCCAGGGCGTCGTCGACGCGGCCTTCCTTGGCGCGCAGCGCGGCCTGGCGCATGCGCACGGAAAAACGCAGCGTGGGATCCTCGATACGGCCGAGTTCGTTGATCGCTTCGTCGTAGCGGCCCTGATCCTCGGCGATGCGCGCCAGCAGCACGTGCGCGTCGGCAGCCGCCGCGCCGGCGTCGGTGGCGCCGGGCACCGTGGCCCGCTGGCGCTGGTTCTGCACGTCCAGGTACTGCTGCAGCAAGGTACGCGCCTGCTGCAACTGGCCGGCCTTGTAGGCCAGCTGGGCCTGCATGAAGAGCAGGTCGAAGTCCTCGGGCGAACGGCGCGACATGGACTGCAACTCAGCCAGCGCGGCGTTGTAATCGCCGCTGTCGGCCAGTTGACCGGCCAGCATCAGGCGCACCTTGCGCGCGTTGGGATTGCGCGCGATATAGGCGCGCGCCTCGGTCTGGGCGCGCTGCGGATCGACCTTGAAGCCGTACTCCAGCACACGCTGGGCGGCGGGTTCCGACTTGGGATCGGACGCCAGCGCGGCGCGCGCTTCCTGGGCCGCGCGCTCGTCGTCGCCGGCCGCCGAGGCCACGTCGGCCAGCGCCATATGAGCGGCGGGCAGCTTGCGCACGCCGTCGCTGAAGGATTCGTCCAGGATGCGCAGGGCCAGCCTGCGGTCGTTCAGGCGGCTGAGCACGGCCAGGGCCTGGCCGATGGCGGCGGGCTTGTCGCGCGAGGCGTCGATGCGGTTGCGCAGCGCCTGCGACAGGCCACGGGTCTGGCCGTTGGCCGCCGCCAGCGCCAGCTCGGTGGAGCTGGCCTCGAGGTCGTTGGGCGACAGGCGCGCCCAGACGCGGGCCGCGTCCAGGGCGCCGGGCAGGTTGCCGCCCGCCAGCTGGAATTCCAGCGCGCGGCGCGCCAGGCGGGGGTCGCCGGTGTCGCGCGCCAGGCCGACCATGGTGGTGGCAGCCGTGCCGTACATGCCGCGCTGGGCGGCGATCTCGGACGCCAGCACTCTATAGAAGATGTCGGCGGTCAGCGACACATAGGGCAGTTGGCCCGCCCGCAGGCGGATCACTTCGGTTTCCGCCTGGCGGGTCTGGGGGGCCATGCGCGGGCCCGTCGCGTCCCGCGCCCGGCCGTCCGCCGCCTGGGCCAGCGTTGACGCCAGAGCAAGCGCCAATGCGGCGATACCGATATTCATTTGTTTGATAGACGACTTCACGCGGCCCGTCCGGTTGATGGCACAATCTTCGAACACCAATTGTTGATCTTACACTGGCTCATGCCGGAACTGCCCGAAGTCGAAACCACGCGTCGGGGAATAGACGCCGTCATCACCGGCCGCAAGCTCGCCCGGCTGGTCATCCACGAAGCCCGCATGCGCTGGCCCATTCCGCCCGATCTGCCCGGCCTGCTGGCCGGCCGCGAGGTGCTGGAATGCGCGCGCCGCGGCAAGTACCTGCTGCTGCGCTTCGAGCATGGCACCCAGATCGTGCATCTGGGCATGTCGGGTTCGCTGCGCAGCGTCGCGCCGGGTGAATTCCTGCGCAAGCACGACCACGTCGAATGGATCTTCGACCAGGCGGTGCTGCGGCTGCACGACCCGCGCCGCTTCGGCGCGGTGCTGTGGCACGCCGCCGGCGACGGCCCGATCGAGGCGCATCCGCTGCTGGCCAAGCTGGGCATCGAACCCTTCGACCCGCGCTTCGACGGCGCCTGGCTGCATCGGCATTTCCAGCGCCACAGCGCCGCCATCAAGCAGGTGCTGCTGGCCGGCGCGGCCGTCGTCGGCGTGGGCAATATCTACGCATCCGAAAGCCTGTTCCGCGCCCGCATCAACCCCAAGACGCCGGCCAACAAGCTGTCGCCCGCCCGCTGCGACCGGCTGGCCGAATGCGTGCGCGCCACGCTATCAGACGCCCTGACCTCGGGCGGCAGCACCCTGCGCGACTACGTGGGCGCCACCGGCGAGCCGGGCGCCTACTTCGAGATCCACGCCGCCGTCTACGAACGGGAAGGCCAGCCCTGCCGGGTCTGCGCCACCCCGATCAAGCGCATTGTCCAAGGGCAACGGGCGACCTACTACTGCCCCAAATGCCAGAGGGTGTAACCCCCCCGAAGCGCTGCGCGCTTCCCCCCCAGGGGGGCGCCGCCGCGGACCGGCAGGCGAGCCCCACCCCGAGCGCTACGCGCTCCCCCTCAAGGGGCGCCGCCGCGGACCGGCAAAACCGGATCCGCGCGGCCCCGGTTGGGGCGGCTTGGGAGCGGGGCGGCTGTTCCGCCCTCGCCCGTCATGTCGTGCGGCACGATGGAGGTTTGTGAGAGTTTGTTTATAGCAAACGTATTGCACAAACACTAACGCCAGACTATATTCCTTCCACACCCTATTCCTATAAAACAGTGGAAGGAGCCCCCATGAGCAAGCAATTCGCCTCGCACGCCGACCTGGAAGACAAGGTCGTCTCGTTCGAAAAACTGTCCGACAACGCCTATGCCTACACCGCCGAAGGCGATCCCAACACGGGCGTGATCATCGGCGACGAGGCCGTCATGGTGGTCGACACCCAGGCCACCCCGGTCATGGCCCAGGACGTGATCCGCCGCATCCGCGAAGTGACGGACAAGCCGATCAAGTACGTGCTGCTGTCGCACTACCACGCCGTGCGCGTGTTCGGCGCGTCGGCCTACCAGGCCCAGGAAATCCTGGCCAGCCGCGACACCTACGACCTGATCGCCGAGCGCGGCGAGCAGGACAAGGCCAGCGAGATCGGCCGCTTCCCGCGCCTGTTCCGCAACGCCGAATCGATTCCGCCGGGCCTGGTCTGGCCGTCCATGACCTTCAAGGGCGAAATGACCGTCAACCTGGGCAACCTGGAAGTCCAGCTGCTGCAGGTCGGCCGTGGCCACACCAAGGGCGACACCATCGCCTGGCTGCCCGAGCAGAAGATCCTGTTCGCCGGCGACCTGGTCGAATACCAGTCCACGCCCTACTGCGGCGACGCCTATTTCCGCGACTGGCCCTCGACGCTGGACGCGCTGTCCGGCTTCAACGCCGAGAAGATGGTGCCCGGCCGCGGCCCGGCCCTGAAGAACGCCGAGGAAGTCCGCAAGGGCCTGGCCGGCACCCGCGCCTTCCTGACCGACCTGTACGGCGCCGTGAACCGTGGCGTGGCCGAGGGCAAGGACCTGAAGACCATCTATCGCGAGGTCTACGACTTCATGAAGCCGCGCTACAGCGACTGGGTGATCTTCGACCACTGCATGCCGTTCGACGTGTCGCGCGCCTATGACGAGGCCCAGGGCATCACGCATCCGCGCATCTGGAC
>NZ_JAGTJY010000250.1:0-7243 GCF_018195695.1 Achromobacter sp. Marseille-Q0513
GCTTGCCCTCGGACCGCCGCGGGGTGGGCGGCGGCACCGCGCGCCGTAGGCGATCCGCGCGCGCGCGCCGGTGGCGTTCAGCAGCGCCGCCAGCTTGTCCTCGGACAGCAGCGGGTTGAGCGGCTGCACCGCGCAGGCCGCCTCGCCGCCCCATAGCGCCAGGTGGTATTCCAGGCAGCCGGGCAGCAGGATGCCGACGGCGTCGCGCGGGCCCAGCCCCAGGCCGTGCAGCAGGTTGGCGGTCTGGTGGATGCCGGCCAGCAGTTCGCGGTAGCTCCAGCTCACCGTATCGCCGTCCGGGTCGGCGGTCTTCAGGAAGGTCAGCGCCGTCTTGTCGCCGAAGGCGGCGGCCGAGTTGCGGAAGATCTCGTAGGTGCTTTGCACCGTCAGCGTCTCGGCCAGGGGCCGGGCTTCCAATCGGCGCACATCCTCGATGCCGCGCACGGGGAAGGGCGCGGCAAAGGGTGGCGACAGCGGCGGTTCCTGCGCCTGCGCGGTGGCAGAGGCGGGGGCGGCCGTCATGACGCGCTCCCGTCGCGTTGGCGGCCCAGCGCGATGTAGCGCCGCAGATGGTGGTCCTCGTCGCCCAGCTGGTGGTCGATCATGACCAGCCGCTTGGCGTAGTGAGCCAGCGGCAGCTCCCAGGTCATGCCGATGCCGCCGTGCAGCTGGATGCTTTCCTCGGCCACCAGCGTGCCGATCCGGCCGATGGTGTACTTGGCCGCCGACAGCGCCTGCTCGCGCGCCAGTCGGTCGGGCAGGTCGAGCGCGGCGGCGGCGTTGATCACCGCCGAACGCGCCTGCTCGATCTCCAGCAACAGATCGGCCATGCGATGCTGCAGCGCCTGGAAGCTGCCGATGGGCGCGCCGAATTGGCGGCGCGTGCTCAGGTATTCCAGCGTGGCGTCGCGGGCGCAGTCCATCGCGCCCAGGGCCTCGGCGCACAGGGCCAGCAGGCCGCGTCCGGTGGCGTGTTCCAGCAGCGCGTGGCCGGCGCCGGCCTGGCCCAGCAGCGCCGCTTGCGGCACGCGCACCTGGTCCAGCGTCAGCTCGGCCGCGCGGCCGCCGTCGACCAGCACGTAGTCGCGGGCGCCCAGCCCCGGCGCGCTGGCGCCGATCAGGAACAGGCTGATGCCGTCTTCCTCGTCCTCGGCGCCGGAGGTGCGCGCCGACACCAGGTACAGGTCGGCGTGCCCGCCGGCGTTGACCACGGCCTTGGCGCCCTGCAGCCTCCAGCCCGCGCCGTCGCGCTCGGCGCGGGTCGAGACGCGCGACAGCTCGTAGCCGGCATGCGGCTCGGCGCAGGCCAGCGCCGCGACCCGCTCGCCGGCGATCAGGCCGTCCAGCGATTCGCGCTGCACCGGCGTGCCGGCCTGGGCGATGGCGCTGCCCACCATGAGCGCGTCCAGGAAGGGCTCGACCACCAGGCCGCGCCCCAGCGCCTCGAACACCACGGCGATGTCGAAGCCGGCGCCGCCCAATCCGCCGTCGCGCTCGGCGAACAGGGCGCCGATGGCGCCCAGCTCGGCATAGCGGCGCCAGAATTCCGGGCTGTGGCCGCGCTCGGCGCCGGCGTTGCGGTGGCGCGTGACGATGTCGTACTGCTCGGCGACAAAGCGCCGCAGCATGTCGGTCAGCATGCGGCGGTCTTCGGTGTGCTCAAAGTTCATGGCCGGCCCTCACAGTCCCAGGATCATCTTGGCGATGATGTTCTTCTGGATTTCATTGGAGCCGCCGAAGATCGACAGCTTGCGGTTGTTGAAGTATTGGGCCGCGGCGGTGTCGGCGCCGTCCGGCCCGATGCGCGCGTCGGCGCCATGCAGCGTCCCGACGTCGCCGACCCGGGCATAAGGACCCATGGCGCGGCGGTTCAGCGCGGTGATTTCCTGGCGGATCTGGGTGCCGCGTATCTTCAGCATCGAGCTTTCTGCGCCCGGCGCGCCGCCGCCCGCGACAGCGGCCACCACGCGCAGGTTGGTGGTACGCATGTTGGCCAGCTCGATCTCCACCCGCGCCAGCCGCGCGGCGAAGTCGGGGTCGTCGGCCAGCGGGCGGCCGTTGCGGCGCTGGCGCGCGGCAACGGCCTTCAAGCGGGCCAGCGCCGCCGTCGACTGCCCGACGCCGGCGATGTTGGTGCGTTCATAGGTCAGCAGATACTTGGCGCAGGTCCAGCCCCGGTTTTCCTCGCCCACCAGGTTCGCGGCCGGTACGCGCACGTCCGAGAAGAACACCTCGTTGACCTCGTGCTCGCCGTCCAGCGTGATGATGGGGCGCACTTCCACGCCGGGGCTGGACATGTCGATCAGCAGGAAGCTGATGCCCTCCTGGCGCCGGCCTTCGTGCGAGGTGCGCACCAGGCAGAAGATCATGTTGGCGTAGTGGCCCAGCGTGGTCCAGGTCTTCTGGCCGTTGACGATGTAATCGTCGCCATCGCGCACGGCGGTGGTCTGGACGGCGGCCAGATCGGATCCGGCGCCCGGCTCGGAGTAGCCCTGGCACCACCAGTCCGTGCCGTCCAGGATGCGCGGCAGCCAATGGCGCTTCTGCGCCTCGCTGCCGTACTTGATCAGCACCGGCCCCAGCATGCTCAGGCCAAAGGGCACGATGCGCGGCGCGCCGGCCAGCGCGCACTCGTTGTCGAAGATGAACTTCTGCGTGCTGCTCCAGCCGGTGCCGCCGTACTCCGCCGGCCAATGGCTGGCCAGCCAGCCGCGCCGGTTCAGCACGGCGTGCCAGCCAGCCATGTCCTCGCGCGTCAGCGGCTGGCCGCGCAACACCTTGTCGGACAGCGCGGCGGGCAGTTGCGCGGCCAGGAAGGCCCGTACCTCGTCGCGGAGCGCGGTTGCTTCGGCAGTGAATTCCAGATCCATGTCAGTCATCCGTGGCGCTGCGCGCCGGTGCAGTGTAAAAAAACTGATGCCTCGACCGGGGCCGCGCGGAGCCGGCTTTGCCGGTCCGTAGCGGCGCCCCTTGAGGGGGAGCGCGTAGCGCTTGGGGTGGGCTCTACATTTCTAACAGGGCGGCGGCGCCCATGCCGCCGCCCACGCACATCGTGACCACCGCGTAGCGCGCGCCCCGGCGGCGGCCTTCCAACAGCACATGACCAGCCAGCCGCGCGCCGGTGACGCCGAAGGGATGACCCAGCGCGATGGCGCCGCCGTTCACATTCAGCCGCTCCATCGGAATGCCCAGGCGCTGCTGGCAGTACAGCGCCTGCGAGGCGAAGGCCTCGTTCAGTTCCCACAGGTCGATGTCGTCCACCTTCAAGCCATGCCGCGCCAGCAGTTTCGGCACGGCGTAGACGGGGCCGATGCCCATCTCGTCGGGCTCGCAGCCGGCGATGGCAAGGCCTCGGAAGACGTCCAGCGGCGCGATGCCGGCGCGGCGGGCCTCGGCCGCTTCCATCAGCACGCAGGCGGCCGCGCCGTCGGACAACTGCGAGGCATTGCCGGCGGTGACGAACTGGCCGTCTCCGCGCACCGGCTTGAGCGCGGCCAGCGCCTCGTAGGTCGTGCCGGGGCGGTTGCAGGTATCGCGGTCCACGGTGACCTCGCGCTCGCTGACGGCGCCGGTGGCGCGGTCGGTCACGGCCATGACCGTGGTGACAGGAATGATCTCTTCCTGATAGCGGCCGGCGGCCTGGGCCGTTTCGGCGCGCTGCTGGCTTTGCGCCGCGTAGCGGTCCTGCGCCTCGCGGCTGATGCCGTAGCGGGCGGCGACGATGTCGGCGGTCTCGATCATGGGCAGATACAGCTCGGGCTTGTGCGCCAGGATCCACGGGTCCATGCCGCTGACGCCGTCGTCGCGGGTGCGGATCTGCGAGACGCATTCGACGCCGCCGGCGATCATGGCCGGCGCGCCATCCATCACGATGCGCGCGGCCGCCGAAGCGATGGCCTGCAGGCCCGAGGCGCAGTAGCGGTTGATGGTGGCGCCGCCCACGGACACGGGCAGCCCGGCGCGGATCACGGCCTGGCGGCCGATGTTGCGGCCGGTGGCGCCCTCGGGATAGCCGCAGCCGATCAGCGCGTCCTCGATCAGGGCTGGGTCCACGCCAGCGCGTTCCACCGCGGCGCGCACGGCGTGCGCCGCCAGGGTGGGACCGGCGATCAGATTGAATTCGCCGCGCTGCGCCTTGGTGATCGGCGTGCGGGCGGTGGAGACAATGACGGCTTCTCTCATGTCGCGTACTCGCAGGAAAGGGGTAGGGGCGGGCGGCGCCGCGTTCAACGGTTCAGGCTGGCGAAGCCGCGCCCGGATGCCGCCAGCTCGGCCAGCAGCGGCGAGGGCTTCCAGAACGCCGGATCCTCGGCCGCATAGGCGCGCACATCGGCCAGCACGCGGTCCAGGCCCACGCTGTCGGCGTAGTGCATGGGGCCGCCGCGCTGCCGGGGAAAGCCGTAGCCGTACAGGAACACCACGTCGATATCCGAGGGGCGCAGCGCGATGCCCTCGCGCAGCACGTTGGCGGCCTCGTTGATCATGGCGGCCAGGTAGCGACGCTGAATCTCGTCCTGGCTGAATGCCCGGGGCGAGCCGCCGGCGCGGCGGCGTTCCTCGTCGATCAGGGCCAGCACTTCGGGATCGGGCTCGCCCTGGCGCGCGCCATCCGGATACAGGTAGAAGCCGCGTCCGGCCTTCTGGCCGAACCAGCCGCGCTCGCACAGCAGGTCGGGAATGCGCACGTAGCGCAGCGCCGGGTCGCGCGTGGCGGCGCGGCGCTTGCGGGTGGCCCAGCCGATGTCGCCGCCGGCCAGGTCGGCCATCTGGTACGGACCCATGGGATAGCCGAAGGCGCGCACGGCCGCGTCGATCTCGTAGGGCGAGGCGCCGTCCTGCATCATCAGGTCGGCCGCCTGCCGGTGCACGGCCAGGATGCGGTTGCCGATGAAACCATCGCAGACGCCGGCTCGCACGGGTGTCTTGCCCAACCGCCGCGCCAGTTCGAAACCGGTGGCCACGGTGTCGGGCGCGGTCGACTGGCCCGCCACCACCTCCAGCAGCTTCATGATGTTGGCCGGCGAGAAGAAATGCAGGCCCAGCACGTCGGCCGGCCCGCGCGTGGCGCGCGCGATGCGGTTGATGTCCAGATAGGACGTATTGGTCGCCAGCACCGCGCCCGGCCGCGCCACGCGGTCCAGCTCGGCGAACACCGCCAGCTTGACGTCCATGTCCTCGAACACGGCCTCGATGATCAGGTCCGCCTCGCCCAGCGCGTCATACGTGGTGGCGCCTTGCCAGCGGTTCATGCGGGCCGCGCGTTCGTCCTCGCTCATGCGGCCCTTGCCCACAAGCCGCGCGTAGACCTGATCGACCCGCGCGCGGCCGCGCGCCAGCGCCGCCTCGTCCTGTTCCACCATCACCACCGGCAGCCGCGCGTCCAGCAGCGCCACGGCGATGCCCGCGCCCATGGTGCCGCCGCCCACCACGCCGACGCGCTCCAGCCGGCGCGGCCTGGCCTGCTCCAGCTCGGGAATGCGCCAGGTCCGCCGTTCGGCGTGGAAAGCGTGCTCGATGGCGGCGCGCGTCACCGGATCCGGGCCGGCCTCGCGCAGCGCCGCGTCCAGCGCGGCGCTGGCCTGGGCGTCCTGGGAGGTTGATTGGGGATCCCCGGCGGCGGGGCCGTCCGCGTAGCGCGTGCCGGCGCTGGCTTGGGCTGTCATGGCTTGCGTCTCCTTGGCCATCTCCGTGGCCGGTTTCTTCATCGCCGGGCCGCCATCGCAGGCGACAGGCCCCTGGGGGCGCGGCGTAAGGGCTGGGTTCATGGACCGTTTGAAACGGTCCACGCCCTGCGCCTAATTCTTGATCAGCAAAGAAGTCTTGACAATGCCATCAATAATTGACACCACGATCAATAAAATTTGACAATGCAGCGGAACGCAATCGAACGACGATAGGCCGACATGGACACCAAATCCCTGACCCTGCTGGTGGAGATCCTGGACGCGGGCAATCTGAGCGAGGCCGCGCGCCGGCTCAAGATGACCCGTGCCAATGTCAGCTACCACCTGAGCCAGCTGGAGCGGTCGGTCGGCATGCAGCTGGTGCGGCGCAGCACGCGCCGCGTGGAAGCCACCGAGATCGGGCTGAAGCTCTACCAGCACGGCCGCAGCATCCAGGACGAGCTGGTCGCCGCGCGCGAGTCGGTGCAGAGCCTGGGCAAGACGCCGCAGGGCAAGGTCCGGCTCAGCGTGCCCAGCGGCTACGGTCAGTTCGTCATGACGCCCTGGCTGCTGGAGTTCAAGCGCGACTATCCCGACATCGTGCTGGACGTGCTGTTCGAGAACAGCGTGGACGATCTGCTGCGCGACGAGGTCGACATCGCGGTGCGCATCATGTCGGAACCGCCGCAGAACCTGGTGGCGCGCGAACTGGGACAGGTCCGCTACGTGGCCTGCGCCTCGCGCGCCTATGCCGAGGCCAAGGGGCTGCCCGCGATGCCCGAGGACCTGGCGCGCCGCCCCGTCATCAGCGCGGCCGTCATCGGCCGGCCGCTGCGGCTGTCGGCCTATTACGGCGGCCAGCCAAGGCAGCATGTGGTGCTGGAGCCCACCGTGCTCTCGCGCAACTACGCCTTCCTGCGCGACGCCATGCGCGCCGGCCTGGGCGTGGGCATCGTGCCCGACTACGTGGTGCACGAGGACGTGGCGCGCGGCGATCTGGTGCAGGCGCTGGCGGATTGGCGGCTGAGCATCTTCGGTCGCGCCATGTACATGCTGTACATGCCCAATCGCCACCATCCGCGCGCCATCGCGATGATGATCGAGTACATCCTGCAGCGCGCCCAGGCCGCGCATGAAGGGCAGCCCGGCCTGCTGGGCGTCTCGGGCTGAAGGCGGGCCGCGCAGGGCGCGGGGGGCTGGCGCGCGGCCGACATCCATTTCCATTTCGCGCTTGATCGCGCTTGCCGGCTCCGCGGTGCCGGCCGCGAGCAGGGTCGTGCCTGCGGCCGGTCGCGATACGCCGGCGCCCGCTTCGTACATAAACGACCACGCCTTTTCACGCGTGAAGTCTGACGCTTCCCCCGCCCAAAATCGGAAGCGTCCCATGGCATGCCGGCGGCAACGGCTCTAGCGTATCGCCAGACTTTCTTCATCCGTCCTTTCTGTCCGGACCTGAGCCTTCTCAGCGGACCTCCCCGACGGACATCCCCCTCTGGCCTGCGAGGCGCGCCGCACCATGTCCAAATTCCGTTCCGCCATTGTCTGGCTCGTGCTCTACACCCAGATCTGGACGCCCGTGC
>NZ_JAGTJY010000251.1:0-6801 GCF_018195695.1 Achromobacter sp. Marseille-Q0513
GACGCGCCGGTGCAGGTGCTGGGCCAGGTGGACCTGGGACAGGCAGAGCTGGGCCGGCGGACGGAAACCGAGCAGCGCAACCTGGCCGGGCTGACGGCCGAGGGGGGCTGAACGGGCTCGGCCCGAATGGAAAATGGGGCGGCCCTTTCGGACCGCCCCATTTTTCCTGAAGCGGGTATCGAGGCGCGCTGGCGCTCAGGCCACGCTGGTCGGCGCGGGCGAGGGGAAGTCCGGCAGCGAGATATCGCTATGTCCGGGCGTGACCCAGCGCACGCGTTCGCGGGTGGCGTCGATGCAGCCGCCTTCCTCGTACACGCCTTGCGGATCGCGGATGCGCATCATGCGCGCCAGCACGGCGGCGGTGGCGTCGGGGTCGGCCAGCGTCTGGCGCACCAGCGTCTTGACGCGCTCTTCGTCGATATAGCCCTTGCCCTGGGCGTCGGCGCGCAAGGCATGCTGCCAGTGATGGATCTCCACGCACTTGGAGGTCAGCGTGAAGGGCTGGTCGCGTTCCCAGAAATTATTGAACAGGCCGCCGCCCAGGTAGAACACCCAGGAGCCTTCATAGCCTTCCACGTCGGACGACGCGGAGTCCGGATTGCGGAACCAGAGCCGGTCGCCCGGCACGTAGAAGCGCTGCGGCAGCGGCTCGGCCAGCGAGCCGTACTCGTGCAGGAAGGTGTCGTGAAAGCGCCCGGACATCACCGCGCGCGTTTCCCACTGGCGCTGCAGGTCGCGCGCCAGCGCGGGGTTGGCCTGTTCGAGCTCCTGGGCGATGCCCAGCACCGTGACGTACTCGGTCGCGCGGTAGCACGAGAAGGCGTAGAGCTGGCCCGAGGCCTCGGGCTGGGTGGCGCGGCGCAGGCCTTCGATGAGCGAGCGGCCGGGCAGGATGGTGAAGCCGCGTTCCTCGTCATAGGTCCAGTAGCCCTCGGGGCGCTCGGCGTGCTCGGTGTCGAAGGCCAGGGCGGTCTTGCGCGCGGCCTGGACGATGCGCCGGCGGATGCGGATGGCGGACTCCAGCTCGGGCACGGACGGGAAGGGGAAGGGGACCGGGCTGCCCAGCATGGCCAGCAGGATCTCGCGTTCCAGGGCGGCCTCGTCGACGCCGCTGTCCAGGCCCAGCGATTGCGCCAGGCCGGTGGTGTCGTGATCGGGCAGGTGTTGCGCGGCGAAGGCGGGCGCCAGGCTGGCCCGGCAGCCGGGCGCGGCGCCGTCAAGGTCCGTGCAGATCGTGATGTCCCGCAGGCGGGAGCGCGCCAGGAAGGCCTCGAGTTGCTGGCGGGCCGCGCCGGCCTGGGCGGCGTCCGTGGGAACGAGATGGATGCCGCCCAGGTCCGGGCGGCTGGGGGAGTGCTGAACGTGAGACATGTAAGGCTCTGGAATGCAGCGTTGAACCCGGGAATCGCCGACGGCGGCCAGTGGCGCGGCGGTCGGCGGGACAGTTGATGATTGCAGATCCGGGGCTGGCGCGGTAGTAGCGGGTAATACAGGGTTAATACCCCCTCGCGCGGCCGGGCCCCAGCGACAGCGGGGCGGATTGTAGTCATGGCGCCTGACGCGCGTGTGTCATTCGAGGGGCTGAAGGGGCCGGTTTGTATCGTTGCCGCAACGGGGGGAAGTCCGGATTGGATTTCGCGCTTGCGCAGACTGAAAGCTTTATTACACAATTCATTCGCAAATGCGAATACATTGCATTTGTATTCATGTGTTAAAGATCAGGAAAGGAAGAACGATGGCGACTGGCACCAGGCCCAGCCCTTGCCCCAGGCGCGCCCAATCCCTGGGCGCGGCGATGCTGATGATGGGAGCGGGGGCGGTCAGTCCGGCGCTGGCCCAGCAGCCGCAGCAACAGGTGGAATTGCCCGCCGTCACCGTGACGGCGTCCGAGGTGAATGAATCCCCGACCGGCCCGGTGCAGGGCTTCGTGGCCAAGCGCGCCGTCACCGCCACCAAGACCGACACGCCGCTGATGGAAACGCCGCAGTCGATCACGGTGATCACGCGCGACCGCATGGAACTGCAGGGCGCGCAATCGGTGCAGCAGGCCGTGGGCTATACCGCCGGCGTGACCGCCGCCGCCTTCGGCGTGGACAACCGTGGCGATTCGGTCAAGATCCGCGGCGCCGATTCCACCCAGTACCTGGACGGCCTGCTCAACTCCGTCGGCTTCTACAACAACACCCGTCCCGATCCCTATGCGCTGGAGCGCATCGAGGTGCTGAAGGGACCGTCCGGCATGCTGTATGGACAGGGCGCGGTGGGCGGCATCCTGAACCAGGTCAGCAAGCGTCCGCAGGCCGAGGCCGCGCGCGAGATCGGCATCAGCTACGGCAATTACCAGCGCAAGCAGATCCAGGCCGACCTGACCGGCCCGATCGACGAAGAAGGCAAATGGCTGTACCGCGTGGTGGCGCTGGGGCGCGACAGCAACGCCTCGATCAAGCACGTCAAGGACGACCGCTATTTCATCGCGCCGTCGCTGACGTACCGGCCCAGCGCCAGCACCTCGCTGACGCTGCTGGCCAATTTCCAGAAGGACGACAGCGGCACCATGCTGGGCTTCCTGCCCTGGCGCGGCACGCTCTACGGCAAGCCGGGCGGGCGCATCCCGCAGGACTTCTTCGTCGGCGAGCCGGACTTCGACAAGTACACCGCCGAGCAGCGCTCGCTGGGCTATCAGTTCGAGCACGCCTTCAACGACGCCGTCACGGTGCGCCAGAACCTGCGCTACACGCACAGCAAGGTGGATTACCGCAGCGTCTACACCGCCGGCTTCAACGGCGCCGGCCACGGCTGGGTGCCGGGCAGCGATACGCTGCTGCGCCGCACGATCTACTTGAACCAGCCCACGCTGGACCAGTTCGTGCTCGACACGCAGGGCCAGTTCAAGTTCGCCACCGGCGCGGTGCGGCACACGCTGCTGGCGGGCATCGACTACCAGCGCTCCAAGCTTGCCGCGCGCCGTGGCGTGGGCGGCTCGGCCGCGCCCATCGACGTCTACAACCCCGTCTACGGCAACTACACGCCGCCGACGTCCACCGTGCGCGTGCCCGATTCGCATGCCAACCAGACCGGCCTGTACCTGCAGGACCAGCTGGAGTGGAATCAGTGGCTGCTGATGCTGGGCCTGCGCCACGACAGCTCGAAGTCGTCCGTGGACGGCACGCCGTCCGGCAGCCGCGACGACAGCGAGCTGAGCAAGCGCTTCGGCCTGATGTACCGCTCGGCCATGGGCCTGAATCCGTACATCAGCTACGCCGAGTCGTTCCAGGGCGTGGCCGGCTTCAACAAGGCCAACGAAGCCTACAAGCCGCTGCGCGGCAAGCAGTGGGAGGCGGGCGTCAAGTACCAGCCGCCGGGCGAGAACCTGACGGTCACGGCCAGCGTCTTCGACATGATCGAGAAGAACCGCCAGGTCGCCGGCGTGGTCAACGGCCAGGCCGACACCGTGCAGGTTGGCGAGGCGCGCACGCGCGGCCTGGAACTGGAGGCCATGGCCTCGCTGGGCCGGATGGACCTGGTGGCCACCTACACCTACCTGAACCCCAAGATCACCAAGGGCACGGCCACCGACCAGGGCCAGCGGCTGGCCAGCATTCCGTCGAACATGGCGTCGCTGTGGGCCAACTACCGCTTCAGCGCCTTCGGCGTGCCGGGCTTCCTGGCGGGCGCGGGCGTGCGCTACAACGGCCACAGCTTCGACGGCGCGGGCAACAACCGCGTCGAGGGCGTGACGCTGTACGACGCGGTGCTGGCCTATGACCGAGGCCCGTTCCGCGTGGCGCTGAACGTGACCAACCTGTTCGACAAGGAATACGTGGGCACCTGCATCGCGCGCGGCGACTGCTTCTACGGCACGCGGCGCACGGTGGTGGGCAGCGTGACCTATCGCTTTTGAGTCAGGTCCTGAGTCAGGGCCTGGACCGCCGGGGGCCGGGCTCCCGGCGGCGCGGCTTGGGCGCTATGCCCAGGCGCGGGTCGCGCGCCAGCGCCAGCCGCGCCATCAGTTCGGCCACGGCCTCAAAATCCTCGTCGGCCTCGGGCACGTAGAGCCACTTTCCCAGCACCGGATGCGGCCGCAGCGCCGGCGCTTCCTCGATCAAGGCCGCGTGATGCGCCTGCGAGGTACACACCAGCAGGCCACCCCAGGGCGCGCCGCGATCGGCCGCCACCAGGCACAGCAGGCCGTCCAGGTAGGCGGCCTCGCAGCCGAACATCTTCTTGCGCAGGTAGCCGGGATCGCGCTCCAGCGGGTCGAGGACCCACAGCAGCGAGTTGGGACGCGGGGCGCGCTGCTTCTTGGGCGGGGCAAAGAGCGTGGGGCGGCTGGGCATGGCGGGCGCGGCGGGGAACAATGGATGGGGCCAGTGTAAATCCCGCCGCCGTTCATACCGTCACGACGATCTTGCCGAACTGCTCGTTCGATTCGAGATAGCGGTGCGCCGCCACGATGTCGTCGAACGCGAAGGTCCGGGCGATCACCGGCTTGAACGCGCCGGATGCCAGCCCGTCCAGGATGAAGGCCTTGGCCGCCGCCAGGCGTCGCGGATCGCCGGTGATCTCGTGCACGAGATAGCCGCGCAGCGTCAGCCCCTTGCCCAGCACGGCGTGCAGCGGAAACGGCGTGGGCGCCGGGCTCAGGCCGCCGTACTCGACGAGGATGCCGCCGCGCGCCATCGCCGCCGTCAACGGTTCGAAGATCGGCCCGCCGATGGGGTCCAGCACCACGCGCACGCCGGCCGCGCCCGAGATGTCCCGCAGTCGCGCCTCCAGGTTTTCCTCGGCGGTCGCCACCACATGGGCGGCGCCGGCCGCGAGCAGGGCCTCGGCCTTGGCGCGCGTCCGCGTGACGGCGATCGGGATCGCGCCGATCCGGTTGGCGATCTGGATCGCCGCCAGCCCGACGCTGCTGGACGCGGCCGTCACGACGACGAAGTCGCTCTGGCGCAGTCCGGCGACATCGACCAGCGCGCCGTAAGCGGTGAGGTAGGGCATCCAGACGGCGGCGGCTTCCTTCCAGTCCAGCGACGGCGGATGCTTGACGACCAGCTCGGCGGGGAAGGTCGCCAGTTCGCCATAGGCCGGCCAGCGCACCATGGACTGCGGCGGCACGATGCTGACGGCATCGCCGGGCGCGAAATCCGTGACGTCAGCGCCGACGGCCTCGACGAGGCCGGCCGCCTCCAGTCCAAGTCCCGACGGAAAGACGGCTTGCTCGATGTAGGTCCCGGCCCGCAGCAGGGCCTCGGCCCGGTTCAGTCCCAGCGCCTTGACGCGGATCTGCACCTCGCCGCCGGCGGGGGGAACCGCCTCGGCTTGTTCGATGCGCAGGACCTCGGGGCCCCCATGTTGGTGAAAGCGGATAACGCGTGCCATATGTTCTCCATAAGGAACCAATTGATATGAATGGACTATAGGGGCACAATTTCCGCCGATAAATGGTCGATTCTGATCGACTCTGGAAACCAGGAGTTTTCAATATGGATCGATTGACCAGCATGGCCGTGTTCGTGAAGGCCGTGGAGCTGGGATCGTTCGCGGCGGTGGCGGACGAGCTGGGCCTGTCCGGACCGATGGTCGGCAAGCACATCCACGGGCTGGAGCAACGCCTGGGCGTGCGTCTGCTCAACCGCACGACGCGCCGCCAGAGCCTGACGGATTTCGGGCGCGCCTATTACGAGCGCTGCAGGATCGTGATCGCCGAGGCGGAAGCGGCGGACGCGCTGGCCGAGGACCAGCTGGCGCAGCCACGCGGCAAGCTGCGCGTCGCCTTGCCCGTGCACTTCGGCAGGCACTGCGTGGCCCCGGTGCTGCTGGGGCTGGCGCGGGACTACCCGGCGCTGGAGCTGGATCTTGCGTTCAGCGACCGGTTTGTCGACCTGGCGGAAGGCGACTACGACATCGCCATCCGCACCGGCGCGCTGGAGGACAAGGCGGGCGTGGCGGCGCGCCGCATCGCGCGCCAGCCGATGATCGTCTGCGCGTCGCCGGCCTATCTCAAGACCCATGGGCGGCCGGCGGATATCGATGCGCTGGCCTCGCACCAGGCTGTCCTGTACCGGCGGTCGGGCCGTGCCCGGCCATGGCTGTTCCCGCGCGACGGCCAGGCGCCGCGGGAGTTCATGCCGCAAAGCCGGATCCGGATGGACGACCTCGACGCCATCGCCGATGCCGCGACGCTCGGCATGGGCATCGCATGGCTGCCGTACTGGCTGGTTGGCGAGCGCCTCCGGACCGGGGAACTGGAGTTGCTGCTGCCGGCGCAGGCGCCGTTTCTCTACGATGCCCATGCGCTGTGGTTGCAGGCGGCGCATCTGCCGCGCAAGGTCCGCATGGCGGTCGATGCCCTGGCGCAGGCGCTGCCGGGATTGATGGCCCTGCCCGAGGCCGAAGCGGGCAGCTGAAGCGATACACTCGGGGCTTCACATTCACGGATTCCCCTCCATGGCCTTGATGTCCCGCTGCTTGTCCGCCATTGCCCTGTCCGCCCTGTCGGCGGCGGGCGCCGCGCATGCCGCGCCCGTGGCTTGCCCCGAGGCCGCCGGCATCGTGGCCGCGGCATACCAGGACGCCTCGGCGCCGGACAAGCTGGGCCGTGTCCGCCTGAGCGGCAGCGGCGACTTCATCGCCTTGCAGAGCGGGAATCGCAGCAATCCTTTCGCGGTCACCTGCAAGGCCTGGCCGGCCAAGCCCGAGCTGCTGCTGGCCGCCGTGCCGGTGATGCGCGACCTGTCCGACGCGAAGGCGGCCGACGGCCACGACGGCGACCTGGACGTGCTGGTGCTTGAGCGCGCCACC
>NZ_JAGTJY010000252.1:0-6606 GCF_018195695.1 Achromobacter sp. Marseille-Q0513
GTATTGGATGGGGGGCATGTCCACGCTCGCCGTGTTCGGTGTAGAAATTCCGGCCGGTTGGCTGCTCAACATTCTTGCCGCCTTCTATCTGGTCTGGATGCTCAATCTATACAACTTCATGGATGGCATCGATGGCCTGGCCAGCGTCGAGGCTATTTGCGTCACGACCGGAGGCGCTCTTCTCTACCTGATCTCCGGCGACCAGCTGACGGCGCTCCCCGTCCTGCTGCTGGCGTTTTCGGTGTCGGGATTCCTGCTATGGAATTTTCCGCCGGCCAAGATATTCATGGGAGACGGTGGCAGCGGTTTCCTCGGCCTGGTCCTGGGCATACTCTCGTTGATCGCTGCCCGGCATGCTTCCGGGTTGTTCTGGGCGTGGTCCATATTGCTGGGTGTTTTCATTGTCGACGCCACAGTGACTTTGCTGCGCCGCCTGATACGCGGTGAAAGAGTCTACGAAGCGCACCGCAGCCATGCCTATCAGCATGCGTCACGCAAGTGTGTAAGCCATCTGCCGGTCACACTGGGCGTGCTCGCGGTCAACGTCCTATGGCTGTTTCCCATGGCCTACCTGGTGGCGGCAGGAAAGATCGACGGTGCCATGGGCCTCGTGGTCGCCTATGCGCCTCTCATCATTGCAGCGGTTCTTCTGAAGGCTGGGACGCCGGAAGCGGGAGCCCGCGCTTCGGAGTCCGCAAAATAGCGGATCACGGCGTAGGCCTGGAGCTGGTTCATTGAGTTCTCTAGATGTAATGGACAACATACGTAAACTCGTCATCCTCGGCGCGGGCGGCCATGGAAAGGCCGTGGCCGAAGCGGCCGAACTCAGCGGTGATTGGACAGAAATCGTCTTCATGGACGACAACCATTCCGTGCAGACGCAGTCCGGCGCATGGAGGATTGTCGGCACCACGCGCGAGCTGGGGCAATTGGCCGGTGCATGCGCTGCGGCAATCGTCGCTGTTGGCAACCAGCATGTGCGCGAGCACTTGAGCCAGTCGCTTGGCGCGCTGGGTATTCCGCTGGCCACGATCGTGCACCCCAAGGCATATGTCAGCGGCCATGCTGTGGTCGGGCCGGGTTCGGCGATCATGGCCGGTGCAATAGTAGGAACGGGAGCGACGTTGGGTTGTGGGGTCATCGTTAACGCCAACGCCACGGTGGATCATGACGCCACGCTTGGCGATTTCGCACACTTGGGCGTGGGTGTCCAACTGGCTGGAGGAGTCGTTATTGGCGCGCGCGCCTGGCTGCAGGCGGGCTGTTGTGCCGGCTATCGCGTCAATGTCGCACCGGGTGCGATCGTCAAACCAGGCTCGAGTCTGTCAGCCGACTAATTCTCTTCGTGCGCACCATGAATATTCCCATCCGTTCTCGCACCATCCTGGTGTTCCTCTTCGACCTGAGCGCGATTGTGGTCGCTTGGCTCGGCGCATTTCTGATCAGGTTCAATTTCGAATGGCCCATAGGCTGGGGCAACACGATCTGGATGGCGTTGCTGATGCTGTTGCCGGTCCAGATCCTGGCGTGCCGGGCAGTTGGCATGTATCGCAGCATGTGGCTGTTCGCCAGCATGCCCGATTTGAAGCGTGTGCTGAAAGTCGTGGCTGCGTCGACGGTGGCGCTGCTCGTCTTTGCGTTCTTGGTACGTAACGAAGCTGCCCTGCCGCGTTCCATCTTGCTTCTGTATCCTTTGTTGTTGGTGTTGCTGATGGGGGGCGCGCGGGCCGCCTGGCGCATGTGGAAGGAATATCGCATGTACGGCCGTGTCACGGGCCGCGGGGCGCCCGTGGTGGTGGTCGGCGCCGGCACCGCTGGCGCCATGCTGGTGCGTGAATTGAGTCGTAGCATCGAATGGCGCGTCGTCGCGCTGGTCGATGACAATCCCGCGAAATGGGGGTTGGAATTGTCCGGGTGCCGGGTCGTCGGAGGGACCGATAGGCTTGCGAACGTACTGGATGAGTATGGCGTGAACAAGGTGATTCTGGCCATTCCGTCCGCTGGCGCCCCAGCGCTGCGCAGGGTAATGGAGATCGCAACTGGCGCGGGCGCGTCGTTGTACACCGTGCCGGGCCTGGACGAACTGATGAGCGGCCGGGTCGCCATCAACATGATGCGGCCCGTGAAGATCGAGGACCTGCTCGGCCGCGAGGCCGTCCAGATCAACAATCTGAACATACAGGCCATGATTGCTGACCGGCATGTCCTGGTCACGGGGGCGGGCGGTTCGATCGGCAGCGAGCTTTGCCGGCAGTTGGCTCGGTTTTCACCCAGTTGCCTGATTCTGCTCGAAGCAAGTGAATACGCGCTCTACTCCATCGAGCAATGGTTTGCGGAGCACCAGCCCAACATACGTATCGTGCCGTTGGCGGGCGACGTCAAGGATGCCATCAGGATGGAGGAAATATTCCAGCGGTGGGAACCGGAGGTCGTCTTCCATGCCGCGGCGTACAAGCATGTTCCTCTGATGGAGGTTGGCAATGCCTGGCAAGCGGTGCGCAACAACGTGCTGGGCACCTTGAATGTGGCGGAATGCGCAAAGCGGTTCCATGCCAAGCGTTTCGTGCTGATATCGACCGACAAGGCGGTTAATCCTACGAACGTGATGGGTGCGACCAAGCGCATGGCGGAGATGATTTGCGAAGTGCTGCATTGCCAGGGCAGCGAGACCTGTTTCCAGATGGTCCGGTTCGGCAACGTGCTGGGCAGCGCGGGCAGCGTCATTCCCAAATTCCAGGCGCAGATCGCCAGAGGCGGGCCAGTAACGGTGACGCATCCTGACATCACTCGGTATTTCATGTCCATTCCCGAGGCGGCGCAGCTGGTATTGCAGGCGGCCTCCATGGGCCAGGGCGGGGAGATTTTCGTTCTGGATATGGGTGAACCCGTGAAAATCGCCGATCTGGCGCGGAACATGATCCGTTTGTCCGGGTACACCGAGGATCAAATCAGAATCGAGTATTCAGGCCTGCGCCCGGGCGAAAAGCTGTACGAGGAGCTGCTTGCAGATTCCGAGGAAACGCGGCAAACGCCGCATGAGAAATTGCGCATTGCACGCTCGCGCTCCGTACCGGAAGGGTTTTACGAAGAGAGCCTTGCTTGGATGACGCAGCGGGGCCCCGTATCCGACGACGAGGTGCGCGCGCAGTTGAAGCGGTGGATGCAGGAATACGTGCCCGCGCGGCTGTGATCCGGCTGTAGTCATGACGGCCATCAGGTGTATGAGAGGCATTCCGCTGGATTCCGGAGTATGTCACGATGCGGCCTGGACTCGCCAAAAGAGGTAAGCAAGATGAAGATACTGGTCACAGGGGGCACGGGATTCGTCGGCCAGCGCGTCGTGAAGGATCTGCTCGCTCAGGGACACGCCGTCCGTTTGTGGACGCGCCGACCCGTTGATGTGCCAGGAGCCGAAACATGCCGCGTTTCGGACCTGGACGATATGGCCGCGATGAGCGATGCGGTGGCGGGCATGGACGCGATCTGCCACCTCGCGGGAAGGGCGCACGTGATTGGCGCGACGCCTGCCGACCATGAGGCGCAGTTTGAAAAAGTGAACGTGGAGTGGACCAGCAAACTTGCCGAGGCGAGTTTTCTCGCCGGGGCAAAGCGCTTTGTATTCGTCAGTTCCATCGGAGCGGTCGGAACGTCCAGCCCGCCGGGCCAGCCGCTCACGGAACAGACGGAATGCCGGCCAGTCACGCCGTATGGTCGTTCCAAGCTGAAGGCCGAGCAGATCCTACGCGGGCTGGCTGAGCGTCATGGCGGGGAATGGGTGGCGGTGAGACCGCCATTGGTGCATGGCAAGGACGCGCCCGGCAACATGGCCCGCCTGACTCGCCTGGTGCGTAAGGGTTTGCCCTTGCCCCTGGGCAGCGTAAAGAACGCGCGCAGCATGATACATGTAGACAATCTGTCCAGTGTGCTGCTGGCATGCCTGACGCATCCAGATGCGCCAGGCCACGTATTCCACGTACGGGACAGCAGGGACTACTCCACGCCAGACATTCTGCAAGGGATTGGCAAGAGCTTGGGACAGTCGGCGCGGATGTTCAGCTTCCCGGTGCCTTTGCTTCGCTTGGCGGCGGGACTGGCCGGGCAGGCGGCTGCCGTGGATCAATTGACCGGCACGTTGCAGGTGGATGACAGACTGGTGCGCGAGACCCTGGGTTTCCAGCCTCGGGATTTGCCGTTCGAGGCATCCTGAGCGCGAAATGGCTGGATGAGTCTCGCACGGGGCTGATTCGTTGGCGTAGCCGAACTTGTTGTAAATTCCCCGGATTCTCGGCCTGCCGTGCCTGGGCCAGATCCGTCGCTGCGGCAGCGAATCCGTTCATCCCGCAATTCTTCATGTCATCATCGATGCCAACTCGCATTCTCATCGTCCGTACATCTTCGCTGGGGGACCTGGTGCATATGCTGCCAGCGATAACGGACATTGCCCGACATGTGCCGGACGCCGAGATTGACTGGGTCGTGGAAGAGGCATTCACCGATATTCCGCGTTGGCATCCGGCGGTCAGCGATGTTATTACCGTGGCGCATCGGCGCTGGCGCAAGGCGTGGTGGTCGGCGCAAGTGAGGGGGGAGCGCAGAGCGCTCAAGGAGCGCCTGCGGTCCAAGCAGTATGACGTGATCCTGGATATGCAGGCCTTGCTCAAATCTGCCTGGCTCGTGAGGCAGGCCCGAGGGGTGAGGCACGGACTGGACTGGCGCTCGGCGCGCGAACCGCTGGCTTCGCTCTTCTATAACGTGCGCCACAGGGTCGAGTTCTGGCAGCCTGCCGTCATTCGGCAGCGCAAGCTCGCGGGACTTGCGTTCGGCTACCAGCATGCCGGTCTGCCGGATTTCGGCTTGCAGAAGTTCGTCCGCCAGGCCAACAGTCTGGATGCCGAAGCGCTGCTTGGCGAAAGCGAGCAAGCAGCGGTGGAACCGGCCAGGCTGCTCCATTTGAGCACGGACCGTGGCTACGCGGTGATCATGCCTTCTGCGAGTCGCGACGACAAGCTCTGGCCCGAGGATGACTGGCGCGCCGTCTTCCGCCGTCTGCGCGACGCCGGCTGCACATTGAAGCTGCTGGCAGGCAACGAACAGGAAGCCGAGCGTGGCAGGCTGCTTGTCGCCGGCATGGATGGCGCCGAAGTCATGCCACGCATGAACCTGACCGAGGTTGCACATCTGCTGGCCGGATCCCGCCTCATGGTGGGCCTGGACAGCGGGCTGACGCATCTTTCCGCCGCGCTGGGCCGCCCCACGATCGGCATCTACCGGGCCTCGACTCCGGTCCGCACGCCGCTGGTCGGCTCGAACTACACCGCCAGCCTCGGCGACCGCGGCGCCTCGCCCTCGCGCGAGGCGGTCATGGCATCGGTCGAGCAGGCGCTGGCCGCCAAATGACATGAACCGCGGCGTCTATACCCTGGCGCTGCGGGCCGCCTCGCCCCTGGTCTGGCTCTGGATGGCCCATCGGGCGCGCCGCGCCGGCGGGCATTGGCAGATTCTCTCCGCCGAACGTTTCGGCCGTGGCGCAGCGCCACCGGCCTCGTTCGCCTCGCCCGTCTGGGTGCATGCCGTGAGCCTGGGCGAGACGCGTGCCGCGCAGCCGCTGCTGCAAGCCTTGCTGGACCGAGGCCTGCCGGTGCTGCTGACCCACATCACGGCCACGGGACGAGCGGAAGGCGAACGGCTGTTCCCGGCCGCCGTTGCGAGCGGCCAACTGCGCCAGGCCTGGCTGCCCTACGACTTTCCCGGCGCCACCCGCCGTTTCCTGGCGCGCTGGCGGCCGCGCTGCGGCCTGCTGATCGAACGCGAAATCTGGCCGAACCTGCTGGCCGCGGCGCGCCGCGCGCGGGTGCCGATGGGCCTGGTCAGCGCCCGCTATTCCGAATCGTCGCTGCGCCAGGCCCGCCGCATGGGCGCGGTGATGCGCGAAGCGCTGGCAGGCCTGGACCTGGTGCTGGCGCAGACGCCGCAGGATGCGGAGCGGCTGCGGCAGGCAGGCGCGCCCCGGGCGGTGGTGACAGGCAGTTTGAAATTCGACCTGGCGTTGCCGTCGGCGCGCGTGGACGCCGGACGCCAGTGGCGCGCGGCGCTGGGCCGGCCGGTCGTGGCCGTGGCCAGCACGCGCGAAGGCGAGGATGCGGGTTTCATCGAGGCGATCAAGCGCGCGTCGGCCCTGCCGGGCGCGCCCTTGTTCCTGCTGATTCCCCGGCATCCGCAGCGCTTCGACGAAGCGGCGGGCCTGCTGGACGAGGCCGGGCTGCCCTTTGTCCGGCGTTCCCAGGACGTATCGCCGGGTCCGGACACGGCGGTGCTGCTGGGCGACAGCCTGGGCGAAATGGCTTTCTACTACGCGGCCTGCGATGTGGCGATCGTCGCCGGCAGCTTCGCGCCGTTGGGCGGGCAGAACCTGATCGAGGCCTGCGCGGCCGCGGTGCCTGTCATCGTGGGGCCGCATACGTTCAATTTCCAGCAGGCGGCGATCGAGGCCATCGAGGCCGGCGGCGTCCTGCGCGCGGCCGACGCCGGGCAGGCGGTGCAGGCCGCGCTGGGAATGCTGGAAACCGAGGCGCGCCGCCCGGCGCTGGGGCGGGGTGGGGCGGGGGG
>NZ_JAGTJY010000253.1:0-6556 GCF_018195695.1 Achromobacter sp. Marseille-Q0513
TCATCTGGCCGTCCTTGACGATGCCTGCCAGCGCCTCCTGGGCGCTTGCATAAACCTTGTCCATACCCTTATCTCCTCGTTGTCAGTATCGGGACTACTGATGGTCAAAATGCCTATTGCGCGGTCCAGCCGCCGTCGATCTTCAGCTCGGCGCCGCGCATATTGTCCGCCGCGCCGGAGCACAGGAACTGCGCCAGTTCGCCGATCTGCTGCGGAGTGACGAACTGGCCCGACGGTTGTTTCTCGCCCAGCAGGCGGCGCTTGGCGTCGTCGGCGCTCAGGCCTTCGCGCGCGGCCAGCGCGTCGATCTGCTGCTGGACCAGCGGCGTCAGCACCCAGCCGGGGCAGATGGCGTTGACGGTGATGTTGCTGTCCGCCGTTTCCAGCGCGCCGACCTTGGTCAGGCCGATGACGCCGTGCTTGGCCGCCACATAGGCCGACTTGCCGGCCGAGCCGACCACGCCGTGCACCGACGCGATGTTGATGATGCGGCCCCAGCCGCGCTCGCGCATGGCCGGCAGCGCGGCGCGCATGGCGTGGAACACCGCGCTCAGGTTGATGGCGATGATGGCGTCCCAGCGATCCACCGGAAACGCCTCGATCGGCGAGACGTGCTGGATGCCGGCGTTGTTGACCAGGATGTCGACGGCGCCGAAGTGCTTGATGGCGGCGCCGACCATGTCTTCGATATCGGCCGGGCGGCTCATGTCCGCGCCGTGATGCAGGGCGCGCACGCCCGCGGCCTCGATCTGCCGGACGGCGGCCTCGGCGTCGCCGAAGCCGTTGAGCACGATGTTGGCGCCGGCGTGGGCCAGCGTCTGGGCGATGCCCAGGCCGATGCCGCTGGTCGAACCCGTGACCAGGGCGGTCTTGCCCGCCAGGGGCTTGGAAGTGATGTCGCTCATGATGGAAGGCTCCGCGTTGCGTCAGACCAGGCCGGTCAGGTAGAAGACGCCGATGACGACGAACACGGCCAGCGTCTTGATCAGGGTCACGGCGAAGATGTCGCGATAGGACTCGCGATGCGACAGGCCGGTCACGGCCAGCAGCGTGATGACGGCGCCGTTGTGCGGCAGCGTGTCCATGCCGCCGCTGGCCATGGCGACCACGCGGTGCAGGACTTCCAGCGGGATCTGCATGTGCTGCGCCGCCTGGATGAAGGTGTCCGACATGGCCGCCAGCGCGATGCTCATGCCGCCGGAGGCCGAGCCGGTGATGCCGGCCAGTGTCGAGACCGACACGGCGGCATTGACCAGCGGGTTGGGAATGCTCTTGAGCGCATCGCTGACCACCAGGAAGCCGGGCAGGGCCGCGATGACGCCGCCGAAGCCGTATTCGGACGCGGTGTTCAGCGTGGCCAGCAGCGCGCCGGACACGGCGGTCTTGGTGCCGGCGGCGAAGCGTTCATAGACGCGGCGGAAGGCCGTGAGCAGCACCAGCAGGATGCCCAGCAGCAGCGCGCCCTGCACGGCCCAGATGGCCACGACGCCCTTGGTGGCGACGCTCAGCGCGGCCTGCGCGCCGGGGATCACCTGCGGGTCGACCGTGTACTGCGCGCCATACCATTGTGGGATCAGCCGGGTCAGCGCGAAGTTGGCCACGCCGACCAGGATCAGCGGCGAGATCGCCAGGATCGGGTTGGGCAGGTCGGTGGTGTCGACGCGCTCGGGCTCGTTCAGCAGCGTGGTGCCGTAGCCTTCGCCGCGGGCGGCGGCGGTCTTGCGGCGCCATTCCAGATAGGTCAGGCCCACGACGATGATGAAGATCGCGCCGATCACGCCCAGCGCGGGCGCGGCCCAGGCCGTGGTCTTGAAGAAGGTGGTGGGGATGATGTTCTGGATCTGCGGCGTGCCGGGCAGGGCGTCCATGGTGAAGCTGAACGCGCCCAGGGCGATCGCGCCGGGCATCAGCCGCTTCGGGATATTGCTCTGGCGGTACAGCTCGGCGGCGAAGGGATAGACCGCGAACACGACCACGAACAGCGAGACGCCGCCGTAGGTCAGCAGCGCGCACACGGCGACGATCACCGCGTTGGCGCGCGAGCGGCCGATGTACTTGATCGCGGCGGCCACGATCGATTCCGAGAAGCCCGACAGCTCGATGACCTTGCCGAAGACGGCGCCCAGCAGGAACACGGGGAAGTACAGCTTGACGAAGCCGACCAGCTTTTCCATGTAGATGCCGGAGAAGATCGGCGCGACCGCGCTGGGATCGATCAGCAGGACGGCGCCCAGGGCGGCGACCGGTGCAAAGAGAATGACGCTGTAGCCGCGATAGGCGACCAGCATCAGGAACGCCAGGGCGGCGATCACGATGAGGAACGACATACTGTCTCCTATGGTTCCGTGTAGCTCGTTGTTGTGTGATGCGTCCGCGCGAGGCGGATTACATCGTGTAGCAAAAGCCGTGCCAGCTTTCGGAAAAGCGAGGTTTCTTGCGGTAAATCCAGGTTCGGGCGCATTGCCCGCGCGGTGGCGGCCGCCTGGCTGGGTACAATCCGTCCCAATATCGAGACAGGGGTGCGTGAACCCTGCTCAAGAATGCGCCGAACTAGGCGCCCTACAGGGCGGCGCGGGCGCGAAAACAGGGTGTATCAATAATGAGACTGATCGTCTCGAGATAGAGAAACCGGGAGACTGCCGTGCGTGACAGCGCGATGCGTGCCGACATGGAATCCAGCGTGGAGCCCCGCGCCGGCAATGCGCTGCTGACCGATTACGAGTCCGTGCGGGCGCTGACCATGCGGTCGCTGTTCGACATGCTGGACCGGTCGAGCGAGGGCACGGTGGTGGTCGACCGTGATGCCCGCATCGTCTGGATGAACCAGCACTACGCGGCGCGCTTCGGTTTTTCCGATCCGCAGGACGCCATCGGCAAGGACTGCGAGGAAGTCATCCCCAACAGCCTGCTGCGCGAGGTCATCACCTCCGGCGAGCCCATCCTGCTCGACATCATGGAAACGGGCCGCGACCCGCTGGTGGTCACGCGGCTGCCGATCAGCGACCTGCAGGGCAATGTGATCGGGGCGGTGGGCTTCGCGCTGTTCGACGAACTGAAGGCGCTGACGCCGCTGTTCAGCCACTACACGCGCCTGCAGGCGGAGCTGATCGCCACCCGCCAATCGCTGGCGCAGGCGCAGGCGCGCCGGGCCAAGTACAACTTCTCCAGCTTCGTCGGCAACAGTCCGGCCAGCCTGGAGGTCAAGCGCCTGGCGCGGCGCGCGGCGCCGCTGGACGCGCCGGTGCTGCTGCTGGGCGAGACGGGCACGGGCAAGGAGCTGCTGGCGCATGCCATCCATGGCGCGTCCGGCCGCGCCGACAAGCCGCTGGTCACCGTCAACGTCGCCGCCATTCCGGATACCTTGCTGGAGGTCGAGTTCTTCGGCGCGGCCGCCGGCGCCTACACCGGCGCCGACCGCAAGGGCCGCGTCGGCAAGTTCGAGCTGGCGCATGGCGGCACCCTGTTCCTGGACGAGATCGGCGACCTGCAATTGCCCTTGCAGGGCAAGCTGTTGCGGGCCTTGCAGGAAAAGGAATTCGAGCCGCTGGGCTCGAACCGGGTGGTGCACGCCGACGTGCGCATCATCGCGGCCACGTCGATGGACCTGCCGGCCATGGTGGCGCAGGGCCGGTTCCGCGCCGACCTGTATTACCGGCTTAACGTGCTGACGATTCCGGTGCCGGCGCTGCGCGAGCGGCTGTCCGATATCGAGGCCCTGAGCTACAGCATCCTCGACAAGCTCTGTACCCAGCATCACCTCGGCCATCTGGAGCTGGGCGACGAAGCCCTGCGACTGCTCAAGGCGCACGCCTGGCCGGGCAATGTCCGCGAGCTGAACAATACGCTGGAGCGCACCGTGATGTTCGCGGACGGGCCGCGCATCGACGCCCGCGCGCTGGCGCGGTGCCTGGGCGACGGGCGCGCGTCGTCGATAGCGTTGGCGCCGACGGCGCCCGCCGGCGGCGCATTGCGCTACGACGAGGCCATGAGGACGTTCGAGCGGCAGCTCCTGCAAGACGCGCTCGATGCCGCCCAAGGGCAGGTAAGCGTCGCCGCGCAGGCGCTGGGCATCGGCCGGGCGACCTTGTACCGCAAGCTGGCCGCGCTGCAGATTGCCACGCAGCCGGCGGCTTGATGGCGGGCGCCGCCGCGTTCGTGAAGATCGTGGCCGGCGGCGGGACAACTCTTCACAATGCATTACCCGGCAGCGCAAGGCCGTGGCGCGCGCCATGTTGTGATGCGCGGGCAAGTACGCCCGTGCCTGCGCCTGTGTGACGGGACGCGGATCCGCCCCGGACCGCGATGCGCGCCTGCACGATTGTGACGCCACACCACTTTCGTGAAATCACCGCAGCATGACCACCCACTTCTCTCCGACATTCCTCGTTTCGGCCGCGCGGCGTTGCGCGGCGCTGCTGGCGCTCGCGCTGGCCGGCTGTACCACCTATGACTACATCCCGCCCGCCAGCGATGCCGGCCGGCAGTGCCTGGCCACCTGCGAGGTCGCCCGGCAGACCTGCCGCGCCGGCGTCAGCCAGACCGGCGCGCAGCAGGCGGCCACGGCGGAGCTGGCGCGCGGCAACCAGCTGGCCACCTGCCTGGCGGGCGCGTCCACGGCCGACGATCGCAAGGCCTGCCAGCGCGGCGCCGGCAATGGCATGCTGCTCAACACGCAGCAGCATTCCCAGCCGCTCGGCGAGCTGCAATGCAGCTCGACCTATGACCAGTGCTACACCAATTGCGGAGGACAGATCATCGAGCGCCGTGGCTGACGCGCGTGGCGGCGCGGTCCCGGCCGGGTTCGCATGACCGGGCCGGCATCGGCGCCAGCCCCAAAAGAAACGGGCCGGCATGATCGCCGGCCCGTGGTCTGACTGGTGTCCGCTTATGCCTCGGCGGTGGCTTCGGCCGGGACCGCCGGCTGCGCCTGGTTGATCAGGGCGGGCCAGGTATTGATCGACAGCAGATGGCAATAGACCAGCGGCAGCCAGCCGTTGGCGCGCCAGCGCAGGAACTCGTCGTCAGGCAGCTTGTTGAACTTGGCTTCGTCGATCACCTTGAAGCCGGACATGGCCAGGCGCTGGCCGTCGGGCAGGGTGATGTCGGCGCGGTTCTCGATCAGCAGGTCGGCGTCGGCCAGGGCGCGCGCGAACTCCATCGTGTAGGCGTGCTGGTTCTGGTAATCGCGGCAGAATTCCAGCGCGCTGCGCGCCAGGGCGGTGGGCTCGCCGGCCTCGTCGAAGAACGGGTTGTCGCGGCCCTCGACCACCGAGGCGGCCTTTTCGTCAACGCACAGCGTGAACTGGCTGCGGTCTTCGTTCTCCATGAAGATGAAGGGATAGCGGCGGACGTAGGCCGGGATGTAGGCGCCGGCGCGCCATTGGCCCTGGGCGTCGACGAACAGGTTTTCCTGGCCGCGCACGCCCAGCACCGCGACGGGCGTGGGCTGGTCGCCGTCGGTGAAGACGATGGGGAAATGGCGGCACGCGGTCGGCAGCTCGGTGGCCACCAGCGGCACGGCGTTGGTCTTGGCGGCGTAGGCGAACCCGGTATTGCCGGCCAGCGACAGATTGGCATGCACGCCGGGGGCCAGGGGGCGGGGTTGTTCGTAGAACAAGGGAAGCGAAGTCTGCGTAGTCATGGTCTCGGATCAGAGAGTGCGTGATTGCGTGTCGTTGCCGCGGCGCTCGTCATCGGAGGGGGTGCCTTCGATAGCGGGTTGCTGCGAATTATTGCCGGGGGCCTCAAGGACCGGGTGATTGCCGGTCGGCACGGTCAGCACCGTGTTGTCTCCAGACGGCAAGCGCCGGGTATCGGCGGCGGCCACCGTCAGCACCTGCGGGTCCGTATAGGCGCGCAGTGCGTCCGGGCCGACGCCGTTGCTTGGCACCGTACCACGGAACAGCGGGCCAGCGGTAGGCGTGGTGGGAATCACCGTGCGCGGCGCCGTGACGGCGGACAGGCGGTCGATCATGTCCGTCGGCCCCCACGTGGCGCCGTTCATGTAATAAGGCGCGCCGACCAGCGAGCTGCGGACCATGGTGGCGGCCATGGAGCCGTTCCTGCCGCCGATCGAACCCCAGATATCGGCCGATCCGGCGCTGGTCACGCTGAGACCGGCCACGTCCAGCTTGTGGCTCGGGTCCGCGTCGTTCAGGCCGATGCGCAGCGCGCCCAGCGGGCCGGCGGCCAGCGTCAGCGAGGTCTGCGGGCCCGACAGGCCGACGGCGGTGATGTCGCCGTTGGTCTGGATGAGCGCTTCCGCGCCTTGCAGTCTGGCCGGGGCGCCCAGCTTGATGGGGCCCTGGGTCACCAGCAGCTGCGCGGGCAGCGTCAGGCCGGCGCCGCCGGTCTGGGTGAAGCCGGTGGCGGCCTTGACCGTGGTGCCGGCGCCAAAGCGCGTGGTGCCGGTCGGGTCGGTGTTGGCGATGCGGATCGCGCCAGCGTCGGCGGTGACGTTCTTGCCGAACGACACGCTGCCGCCGGAGATGTCGATGCCGTCCGGACCCGAGGCGCGCACCGCGCCGTTGGAGCTGGCCGGCCTGGCCTCCCGCCG
>NZ_JAGTJY010000254.1:0-6489 GCF_018195695.1 Achromobacter sp. Marseille-Q0513
CCTCCCCCGCGGCCGGGCGGGGCGCCAGGCCGCCCCCCCCCGCCGACCCCCCCCCCGCCCCGGGTGCCGGGGCAAGGAGACATCATGAACCGCAACCGCATCCAACGCCGCGCCGCGCGCATCGGTGCCCAGGGCCGGGAATACCTCCTGAACCTGTCGGCCCTGCGCTCGATGGTGCGCGACTTCACCCGCGACCGCATCGTTGGCTACCGCCTGAACCCGGCCAACCGGCCCAGCGCCCAGGACAAGGTGTTCCAGGCGCGCAAGTTCTGGTTCGGCGATCAGTTCAGCCCGCCGGCCAGCATCGCGGCCCGCACGGCGCTGCGCGTGGCCTGCGGCATGGGCTCCGACTATCTGGCGTTCCGCGCGGCGGTGCTGCCCGGCTACTACCGCGTGCTGGCCGACAACCGCCGCCAGGAGCGCGCCCGCGCCGCCGCGCACTACGGCGAGCTGGCCGACCTGATCGACCGGGAAGGGAGGAACTGAGCCATGGGTGCCTATCACGCCGACATGATTGAAGCGCTCATACGCCTGCAAAAGCGGCCGCGCGACGAGTCCGACGCCAACGAAGATTTGCCCACGCTCGACCGGCAGCAAGCCATCGACGCTGTGGTCGCGTGTCTCTCGCACGAAGAACCGACCGCCTACGGGCTGACGGCTGCTGACTGGGCCGAGCACCTGATGAACGAGCTGGCGGACAACCCGGCGGCCGTGCTGCTGGCGCTGCTGATCGGCTCCACCGTGCCGAGCGTGGGCGCATTCCTGGCCGGCCACCTGGGCAACTGCATCGAGGGCCTGGCCAACCGCCAGCTTGCCGAGATGGATCCGGACGAAGCCGAGGCGTGCCTGTGACCGCCCTCCTTCAATTCATCGCCGTCGGCCTGGCCGCGGCGTACCTGATTGGCCTGGTCGGCGACGCCGCGATGGCCCTGCATCGGAGAAACGCATGACCCCGAGCCGCAAGAAGGTCGAGGGCGCGCGCCCCAAGTTCATCGAGTGGCTGGTGGCGCGCGGCGCCCAGGTGTTGCGCCCGACCAACGAATGGGAGCTGGTGCGGTTCGACTGCGCGAGCGGCGTGGCCATCGTCTACGGGAATTCCAAGGGCGGCACCACGTTCACCGGCGAAGCGCTCAAGGCCTGGGAGGCGTTCATGGGTAGCGGCGCCTGGTCGGCCGGCGCACGCACCAAGCGCGTGAAGCTGAGTCCGATCGTTCACACCCTGCTGGAACGCGACGGCGACCGCTGCTTCTACTGCTTCGGCCATACGTCCGACGCCGACCGGTCTGTCGAGCACCTGGTGCCCGTGGCGCACGGCGGCCCAAACCACATCAGCAACCTGGTGCTCGCGCACCGCGCCTGCAATGCGCTCGCCGGCCACATGAGCGCGATGGAAAAGATCCGTATCCGCGAACAGCGAGGTGCCCAATGACGGCGAACCACACTTCCGGCCCGTGGAGGGCCGTTGCGCTCGGCGGCGCGTCGGTGGTCCTGACCACGGTCAAGCCTGCGCGCAATGACACGCGGATCCCAGCCTACGGCTACGACGAAAGCCGCGGCCACAGCGTCGGATACCCGTTCATCGACGACGTCAAGGGCGTGCGGCTCGATTTCGTGTGCTTCTCGCATGCGGACGCCAACCTGATCGCCGCCTCGCCCGAGCTGCTGGCCCAGGCCGAGAAGCATCTGGCTTGGCTGTCCAAGCTCACCGACTGGACCGGCGTCGGCGATCCCGATGTCGACGGTCTGATCGCTGCGATCGCGAAAGCGAAAGGGGCGCGCTCATGATCCGCCGCATCTCGATCACCTGGCGCCGCGCGCGCCGCACGGGCCGCGATCTGGACCTGGCCGCCTACGCGTGCTTCGTGCTGTCCGGCGTGGCGCTGCTCGCCGCCCTGTCCGGCGTGCTGGGCCCGACGCTCGACGCCCAATCCACCCTCACCGCCTGCGAAGGCTGCGGCAAGACCGCCGTCGCCGCGCGCCAACCCTGAGAGACCACCACCATGACCGAAGTTGCAGACGAAGTGCTCGACGCGCCCGCCGCGCTTGCTGAATTCAACCCTGTGCAGAAGGGCCTGGCCGAACTGCGCCACGAACTGGCCGGCGTGCAGTTCGACGTCACCACCACGGCCGGCGACAAGGCGGCGCGCGCTGCCCGCGCCAAGTGCGTGACGATCCGCACCAGCGCCAAGAAGGTCTACGAAGGGTGGAACGCGCCGATGCTGGAAAAGCAACGCGCCATGCGCGCCCTCGTGACCACGATCACCGCAGAAGTCGAGAAGATCGAACTGCCGATCGATGCCCAGATCAAGGCGGAAGAGCAGCGCCGCGCCGAGATCAAGGCAGCGAAGGAAGCCGCCGAACTGGCGCGCCAGCAGGCGATCCAGGAGCGCCTGGACCATATCCGCGACTTCGCCACCAGCGCCGCCGGCCTGTCGTCCGCCAAGATCGCGGCCATGCGCGAGACGCTGGCCGAATTCCCGCTGACCACGGAACTGTACGAACACCGCGCCGGCGAGGCCATGCAGTTGCACGCCGAGGTTGTCGCCAAGCTGGATCAGATGCACGCCGCGGCGCTGGCGCAGGAACAGGAAGCTGCGCGCCTGGCCGCCGAGCGCGCCGAGCTTGAGCGTCAGCGCCAGGAGCAGGAAGCAGCAGCGCAGCGCCAGCGTGAAGCCGAAGCCGCCCAGCTCGCCAAGGAACGCGCCGAGCTGGAAGAGCAGCAGCGCCAATTGCAGGCCGCCCGAGACGAAGAAAACGCCCGCCAGGAAGCCGCGCGCGCCGAACAGGCCCGCAAGGATGCCGAAGCCGCGGCGGCGCTCAAGCGCCAGCAGGACGAGATCGACCGTCAGCGCCGCGAGTTCGAGGCGCAACAGGAGGCCGCGCGCCGCGCCGAGCAGGAGAAGGAAGAAGCCGCGGCCCGTGAGCAGCAGGAGAAGGAAGCCGCCGCGCGCGCAGAAGCCGAACGGGCGGAGCGTGCACGCCAGGAAGAAGCAGCGCGCCGCGAGCGCGAGAACTTCGAAAAGGTCGGCCCTGGCGCCACCGCCATCGCGCACGCCGTCGCCGAGTCCTTCGACGTGGATGTGCAGGTCGCCGTCGCCTGGCTCAAAGAATTCGACGCCGCCAGCGTCGAGCAGATCACCGAGTAATCAACCCCATACGCCCGGCCGAGTCTCGGGCAGGAGAACCACATGGCAGCCGCCCTTACCGTCAGCAACTTCACTTCGTCCCTGGCCACGAAACTCGCCGAGCGCTTCGGCATGGACGCCAACCCGGAAATCATCGACGTCCTCAAGAAGACCGCCTTCAAGGGCGACGTGTCCGACGCGCAGATGGGCGCGTTGCTGGTCGTCGCCAACCAGTACGGCCTGAATCCCTGGGTCAAGGAAATCTACGCCTTCCCCGACAAGGGCAGCATTGTGCCGGTGGTGGGCGTCGACGGCTGGGCCCGCATCGTGAACGACCATCCGCAGTTCAACGGCGCCGAGTTCGATATCGCCGACGACGGCAGCAAGGTCACGTGCACGATCTACCGCAAGGACCGCGAACACCCGACGCGCGTCACCGAGTATCTGGCCGAGTGCAAGCGCGAGACGCAGCCCTGGAAGTCGCATCCGCGCCGCATGCTGCGCCACAAGGCCTTCATGCAGTGCGGCCGCTTGGCCTTTGGCTTCACGGGGATCTACGACCGCGATGAGGCCGAGGCGATTGTCGAGAAGGACATGGGCGCCGCTCAGCAGGTGCCGCGCACCGCGCAGGACTTCGCCGAGCAGGCGCGCCCGCAGCCTGCAGCCGAGGTCGACCGCGAGCAAGTGGTGCGCGACTTGGAAATGATCGCGCGCAGCGACGACGCGGCGGAAAAGCGCATCGCCGACCTTGAGAGCGCCTGGAAGGGATTGACCAAGGATGAGCGCGCCGCAGTGGGAGCCGCCGAAATCAAGCGCCTCAAGGCCCTGGCCGCCGCCGAGGATGCCACGCCGGCACCGGCCCAGCAGGACGCCGCGCCGGCCGCCGAGGCAGCCGAAGACAACCCCTTCGACGGAGTTGACGAATGAACTCGCCCGCCGAACAACGCACCGACCAATGGCAGATGGACCGCGCTGGCAAGCTCACCGCGTCCGTCTTCGCCGACATCATCGGCACCACCCGGGCCGGCAAGCCCACCGCCGAGCGCGCGAAGCTGATGCGTCTGAAGGCTTTTGAACGGCTGGCCGGCATTCCGAAGCACGAGGTCGGCGCGCGCGCCATGGCCTGGGGCAAGGATTTGGAGCAGGCAGCTACCGAAGCCTATGAGGTCGACAGCGGGAACATCGTCGAAACCACCGGCTTTCTGCTGCACCCGCAGCACGACTTCATCGGCTGCAGCCCGGACGGGCTGGTCGCCGCAGACGGCGGCATCGAAATGAAGTGCCCCCACGACGAGCAAGTCCACGTCCAGACGTGGCTGGAAGGCATGCCCGCTGACCATATCCCCCAGGTCCAGGGCTGCATGCTCGTCACGGGCCGGCAGTGGTGGGACTTCATCAGCTACGACCCGCGCCAGGCCCCGGCGCTGCGCCTGTACGTGCAGCGCATCCCGCGCGACGAGGCCTACATCAAGACCCTGCTGACCGCCCTGCTGCAGTTCGAAGCCGAGCTGCGCGCGATGGTCGACACCCTGCGCCGCAAGGCCGCCTAACCCTTCCCAGCAGCACAACCTACGGAGCAATCCCGCATGTTCTCGATCACCGAGCAAACCGCAACCCTGGCGCACATCAACGTGCGCACCGAGCGCCACGGCGAAGAGCCGGCGGGCGCCGCTGACCTGAAGATCAGCTTCACCGATGGCAACGGCGTGCTGTCCGAATTCCATCCGGTGCTGCGCTCGTTTCTCTACAAGCAAGAGGAATCCCCGGACCAGGCCGAGATGCCCGTTGGCGAGGCACTGACTGTGCGCCGCTTTGGCGACCTGATCGAAAAGCTCCGCCTCAAGCACGAGCTGGTAGGCGCCAAGGTGTTGATCGGCTTCGGCCTGGGCGGCGCTTCCGATATCGAACTGGACCCCGCCGACGTTGACGGGTTCGCCGCTGAAATCATGGAAGGCGGCAGCGTGATCATCACCTTCCGCGTGAAGTGCCACCCGAGCGGCGAGCAGGTCAAGAAGCTCTACGAGGTGCTGGGCAACGAGATCACGATCAGCATCACGCCCGCCGTCGACAAGCAGGGATCGCTGGGCCTGAACCTGGAGCCGGAAGCGGCGTAGCCCTTTGGCCGGCCCGGCGGCGGGACTCCCTCCCCCATCCGACCGCCGCCGGTGCCAGGCCTCCATATACCGAGAAGACCATGACCGATTTCACGCCCGCCGCATGCCATGCAGCAGCACAGCACGCCATCGGCGAATACATCCAGCAGGTCGGCGCCTACGGCGACCCGGACAAGGTCCGCAAGGCGCTGGAAATGCTGATCAGCACGGCTGCGCTGGGCTACGGCTACGTGTCCAACCAGATCGCCGTCATCGACCTGCTGCTGCGCACCTCCATGAACGTCGCCCAGCGGATGGAGGACGGCAACGCCTACCCCGAGACGGTGCAGCAATGACCCACGCCCGCAAGCCCCGCCGCAACAAGGCCCACCGCCCCATCGTGCCGCGCCTGCCCGTCATGGGCCCGCTGCGCGACGAGTTCGGCATGAGCCTGCACACGGCCTACTCCTGCCTGGCCAACGCGCCCACAGAGGACGCCTGGCACACGCTGGCGCGGGCGTTCAACCTGCTCCAGCTCACCCTGGAGCATGACGAGCGCCACGCTTACGAAGCCCGCCTGATCACCGGCGGCGCGGCCGCGCTCATCCAGGTCGAAAAGCGGGCTTGCCGCGGCGTGATCCTGCACGACTACGAGCTGGCGCCCATCCGCGTCGGCGTGAACACCATCGACGGCCTGCTGGGAAAGCTGGACGTCATCAAGCTGAACTACGCACGCATGCGCCTGAATGCCATGCAGAACCAAGGAGCCTGACCCATGACCACCACCATTCCCGCCGGCTGGAAGCTGGTTCCTGAGATCATGACGCTGGATATGTGCGTAGCCTTCGCCGAGGCTTGGTTCAGCAAGGTCCGCTGCATTGACGATCACGACATGCAGGACGCCTACGCCGCCATGCTTGCCGAGGCTCCCGCCGCCCCTGGCGTATCCACGGTGGAGGATGCCGAGGACGAGCAGACTGCCTTCGAGCGCTGGTGTGACCGTATGTGTCCGTCCGGCGATGCTAACGAGGTACAGCGCCAATGGGAAGCCAGCAGCGACTACGCAGACTTCCACGCTCCCGCTGCTGGCGATGCGCAGGATGCGCATTTCGACCTGTGGCAAGACGACATGGTGGTGGCTTCGGCCAGTGGCCCGAGGTCTCAGGCCCTGCAAGAGATCCAGCACTATGCCGCCGTGTACAGCCAGGACGGCCCCGTGCAGATCGAGGAAGTCATCCGCATCCCGTTGAATGCCGCCCAGCAGGGCGAAG
>NZ_JAGTJY010000255.1:0-6412 GCF_018195695.1 Achromobacter sp. Marseille-Q0513
AAGGCGCGCCCCAGGAGAAATCCGATCCCCCCGCCCGGGCCGTGGATTATTCCGCCCCCGCCCCCACGCCGGCCAACCGGGCCGCGCTGCTGAGGCGGCGGCCCGGCGCGCCCGCCTATTTCCACCGCCGCGGCAAGGGTCGCTACCGCCCCGCCCCGCCCGACATCCTGGCAGCGGCGCTGGCCGCGCTCGAGAAAAAGCAGCGCCAGGCCGAGCAACAGCAGGAATGGGTGGACGCAATGGCCGCCGGCCGCCTGCCCGAGGAAATCGCCCAGGCGGCGGAATCCTTGCTGGTGCGCCCCGACAAGAATTCCCAGCAATGGAAGGCGCTGGACGCGGCCTGCACCAAGCTGGGCAAGACGCCCGACCGCCTGCTGCTGGACCTGGGCGCCTGGCCGCACGCGCTGGCGCTGCACAAGCGCCGCTTCCTGGCGGTGAACTTCCCGCGCGCCTGGGCCTCCCCGGATCTCCCGCGGCCCGCGTGCGGGCGCGCCTTGCCGCGGGGGTATGCCGGGTTCTCTTGGGGGGCCGCCTGCCCCCCCGCCGAGACGGCCGCCGCGCTCCCCGCCACGCCGCTGCCCGCCGGAAGGCGGGGCGTGGGGGTGCCCGGGGCGGCGCGGGGCATCGTGGTCACGCGCGACGGCGAGTTGGACAAGCTGGCGCGCGCGCGCCTGTCCACGGTCTACATGCCGGGCGACAAGATCCCCATGCAGCCCGACAGCGTCATCAGCGCCTTCTCGCTGGACGCCGGACGCGCGGTGCCAGCCCTGTCGCTATACGTGACGGCCGATCCCGAGACCGGCGAGGTCCTCGAATCGGAAACCCGCCTCGAACGCGTGATGGTGCGCGAGAACCTGCGCCACAACATGCTGGACGCGCAGGTCACCGAAGCCAGCCTGGCCGATCCTGCCGCCGAGCTACCCTACGGCCACTGGCTGCGCCCGCTCTGGAAGCTGGCGCAGGCGCTGTCGGCGCAGCGCGAGAACGTGCGCGGCAAGCCCGAGAACAACTCGCGCGTCGAATACAGCTTCTACCTGGACGGCAACCCCGACGACCCGGACACTCCGGTGCGTCTGGTGCCGCGCCAGCGCAACGCGCCGCTGGACCGCATGGTGGCCGAGTACATGATCCTGGCCAACAACCTCTGGGGCGGACTGCTGCACCAGCATGGCGTGCCCGGCATCTACCGCTCCCAGCAGGCCGGCCGCGTGCGCATGAGCACGCAGGCGCTGCCGCACGAAGCCATCGGCGTGCCGCAGTACGCCTGGAGCACCTCGCCGCTGCGCCGCTACGTGGACCTGGTCAACCAGTGGCAGCTGATCGCGGCGGTCGAGCACGGCGTGTCGGCGCGCCTGGTCGCGCCCTTCAAGCCGCGCGACGCCGACCTGTTCGCCATCATCGGCGCCTTCGACGCGCAATACGCGACCTGGGCCGAGTTCCAGAGCGCGATGGAGCGCTACTGGTGCCTGCGCTGGCTCAAGCAGCACAACATCACCCGCACCGTGGCCCATGTGCTGCGCGACGACCTGGTGCGCTTCGGCAACGCGCCGCTGGTCACCCGCGTGGGCGGCATGCCCGAACTGGAGCGCGGCACGGCGGTGGAGATCGACATCCTCGGCATGGACGAGCTCTCGCTCGAACTGGACTGCCGCTACCTCGGCCAGCTGGCGCCCGCCGCCCAGGCTGAACCGCAAGCCTGACCGCGCCCGCCGTCCCGCCCCGACGGGACGGCGGCTCGCGACTGCCCGCAGCCGCCGCGCTGCCGGTACACTTCCTCTCAAAAAGCCCCGCGCGACGCGGACCGCTGCCCGCCCCGGGCGACGGCCGCCTTGCAGTCGGCGGCACAGAACAATCATCAGATGGAGGAATGACATGCGCATTCTGCTGGTCGAGGACAACCTCGACCTGGGCGATGCCGTGGAAAGCAAGCTGCGCCTGGCCGGCCACAGCGTCCAATGGGCGCGGGACGGCCTGACGGCGCTGCGGCGCGGGCTGGACGAAACCTGGGACGCGCTGGTACTGGACATCAACCTGCCCGGCAAGGACGGTTTCTCGGTCATCCGCGAACTGCGCGCGGCCGGACTGGAAGCGCCGGTGCTGGTCATGACCGCGCGCGCCGAGATCGAGGACAAGATCGACATGCTGGACCTGGGGGCCGACGACTATCTGGTCAAGCCCTTCGACCTGCGCGAACTCGAAGCCCGCCTGCGCGCGCTGATGCGCCGCCCCGCCGGCCAGACCAGCAGCGTCACGACCTACGGCAACCTGGGCCTGGACCTGGCCGCACGGGGCGTCAGCGTGGACGGCGCGCCGGTGGATCTGGGTCGGCGCGAATTCCGCCTGCTGGAGATCCTGTTGGGCAAGTTTGGCCAGACCGTGGCCAAGGAGCGCCTGATGAACCAGCTCTTCGACCTGGACGACGGCTCGCTCAATGCGCTGGAACTGCTGATCTCGCGCCTGCGCAAGAAGCTGGCGGGCGCCTCGGTGGATATCGTCACGGTGCGCGGCGTCGGCTACCTGGCCCGCCTGCACGAGACGCCGGCCGCGCCGAACGACGCCGGCGCCGGCCCGTCGACCCCGGGCTAGGCGATGAAGCCGGCCGCAGGCTTCTCGATCCGCCGCCGGGTGTTCGCGCTGGGCGTCGCGCTGCTGGCCTGCGCCCTCATCGGCCTGTTCTTCTTCCTGCGCGGCTACGCCCAACGCGCCGCCGAGCAGGCCTTCGACCGCCTGCTGGCGGCGTCGGCGCTGACCATCGCCGGCTCGGTCCAGATCGAGGATGACGGCGTGACCGTGGAGCCGCCCGTGTCCTCGCTGGCCATGCTGTCCGGCAGCGAACGGGTGTTCTACGAAGCCTTGGCCTCGAACGGCCGGCTGATCACCGGCTACGGCGACCTGGCGCCCGGCCTGCCACTGGCGCAATCGGCCACGCCGGTCTACGCCTACCTGAGCTATCACGATGAACCCGTGCGCGTGGCCACCGTGGGCAGGCTGGTATCCGCCAGCCAGCACGCCGGCTGGGTGACGGTGCGCGTGGCCGAGACGCTGGGCTCGCGCGAAGCGCTGGCCGACGAGATCCTGGGCCGCGGCGTGCTGCCGCTGGTGGCGGTGGCGCTGGTGGCGCTGGGCCTCCTGTGGTTCGGCGTGCAGCGCGCCTTCGCGCCCCTGGCCGTGGTCGAGCGCGAGCTGCGGCGCCGCGCGCCGGACGATCTGCAACCCGTCTCCGCGCCAGTGCCGCAGGAAGTGAGCCGTCTGGTCGAGGCGCTGAACGCCTTCATGCACCGCCTGTCCGGCCTGATGAACACACTGAACACGCTGGTGGCCGACGCCGCCCACCAGGTCCGCACGCCGCTGGCCTCGCTGCGCGCGCAGGCCGAAGTCGCGCTGGAAGAACCCGACCCCGAGCGCCTGCACGCCCGCATCCAGCGCATCCACCAGAACGCCACGCACGCCAGCCAGCTGATCAACCAGCTGCTGATGGACGCCACCATCACGCACCGGCTCGGCAAGGGCGCGCGCGCGCCGGTTGGCGTGGCCGAGGCCGTCAACGAAACGCGGCGCCGCATCGGGCCGCTGGAAGCGCAGCGCCTGCACATCGAAATCGCGCCCGAAGTGCGGCGCGCCCGTATCGCCGGCGACCGCGTGGCGCTGCGCGAGATGCTGCGCAACCTGGTCGACAACGCGCTGCGCTACGCCCCCGACGGCCCGGTCGAGATCCAGGCCACCCCGGTGGCCGGCTACCGGGTGGCGCTGACCGTGTCAGACCGCGGCCCCGGCATCGCCGACGATGAAAAGGAAGCCGTGCAGCAGCGCTTCACGCGTGGCCGCGCCGGCGAATCCCTGCCGGGCTCGGGCCTGGGCCTGGCGATCGTGCGTTCCGTGGCCGTCGCCCATGGCGGCTCGCTGTGGCTGCAGGACCGCCCAGGCGGCGGCCTGAGCGCGCGCGTCATCCTGCCGCTGGCGCGCCATCACGCGGGCCGCAAGCTCGCGGCCTGGTTCGGCGCCGCCTGCGTCACCGGCCTGATGCTGGCCGGCGCGCCCGGCGACGCGCGGGCCGCCGGCATCCCGGAGATCGTGACCCGCTACCCCGCGCCGCAGCCGTCGGCGCGCGTGCTCACCATCGCCGGCCCCACCGACACGCCGGTGGTAGCGCCGCTGATCCAGGGCTTCCAGTCGCAGCGGCCGGACGTGAGCGTGGTGTACCGGGAAATGGGTAGCCGCGAGCTGTACGAAGCCATGATCGCGGGCGAGCTGAAGGACGTGGACGTGCTGATGAGTTCGGCCGCCGACCTGCAGATCCGCCTGGCCAACGACGGCTACGCGCAGCGCTACGCCTCGCCCTACGCCGCCAAACTACCGTCCTGGGCGGTCTGGCGCAACGAGGTCTACGGCTTCACCTTCGAGCCCGCCGTCATCGTCTACAACCCCAGGCGCTACACCGAGGCCACGGTGCCGCGATCGCGCCAGGACCTGCTGCGCGCCCTGGAGCGCGACAAGGACAAGCTGCACGGCCGCGTCGGCACCTACGACATCTCGGCCAGCAGCGTGGGCTACCTGATGGCCGAACAGGACGAACTGGTCTCGTCCAACTTCTGGGGCCTGGCCAACGCCTTCGGCCAGGTGGGCGTGCGCCTGGCCGCCACCAGCGCCGAGATCCTGAACGCCATCGAGCGCGACGAACTGGACCTGGGCTACAACATGCTGGGTTCCTACGCGCTGTCGCGCCAGGCCGCCGGCAGCGACATCGGCGTGGTCTTCCCGCAGGACTATGTACTGGTGCTGGCGCGCTCGGTGCTGATCGCGCGGCGCGCGCCCAACCCCGACCTGGCCCGCCAGCTGGTCGACTGGCTGCTGTCGCCGGCCGGCCAGCAGGTCGCCTCCAGCCACGCGGCGCTCGGCTCCATCATGGAAGACACGCCGGGTCGCTGGACTTCCGAAGCCGTGCTGGCGCGCTCGCGCGGCATCGTGCAGCCCGTGGTGCTCAGCCCCGCCCTGCTGGTGGGCCTGGACCAGCGCCGCCATTCGCGCTTCGTGCAGAACTGGATCCGGCTGGTGACGGATACGCCGCCGCGCAAGTGATGTGCCACCGCGGCAATTCCTAGGGTTTTCCCCTGGCTCTGGCGCACGTCCATGACAGGACGCCGACAGACGCCGCCTCCTAAGATGCCCGCAAGCCGGACCGAGAGTCCGCTCGTACAACATCCCTCTGGAGACGACACCCATGCTTGCCAAGTCCAAACTGGCGGCGCCGCGCGCCGCCCTGCTCGCCGCCACCTTCGTCCTCGCCGCCGGCAGCGCCTACGCGCAACAGGTGCCCGCCGGGTATCCCGCCGACTACCAGAAGATCCTGGACGGCGCGAAGAAGGAAGGCAAGGTCATCATCTATTCGACCACCGACACCAAGGCCGCCGGCCCCATCATCAAGGGCTTCGAGGCGCTGTACCCGGACGTGAAGGTCGAATACAACGACATGAACAGCACCGAGCTGTACAACCGCTACATCAGCGAGCAGGCCGCCGGCGGCAGCAGCGGCGACATCGTCTGGAGCTCGTCGATGGACTCGGCGCTGAAGCTGGCCACCGACTACGCGATGCAGTACAAGTCGCCCGAGATCGGCAAGCTGCCGGCCTGGGCCGTGTGGAAGGATTCGGCCTACGGCACGACCTTCGAGCCGGCCGTGTTCATCTACAACAAGCGCCTGATCCCGGCCGCCGAAGTGCCCACCACGCACGGCGCGCTGGCCAAGCTGATCGCAAGCCAGCCGGACAAGTTCAAGAACAAGGTCACCACCTACGACATCGAGAAGTCGGCCGTGGGCTTCATGCTGGCCGTGCAGGACAAGGCCAATGATCCCAAGTACTTCGACACGCTCAAGGACATCGCCAAGGGCGGCCTGATCGTGCAGTCGTCCACCGGCACCATGATGGAACGCGTGTCCTCGGGCGAGAACCTGATCGGCTACAACATCCTGGGTTCTTACGCCGAGACCCGCGCCAAGAACGATCCGTCGCTGGGCATCGCCTACCCGACCGACTACGCGCTGGTGCTGTCGCGCGTGGCCTTCATCAGCAAGAAGGCCAAGAACCGCAACGCCGCCAAGCTGTGGATGGACTACATGCTGTCGCAGAAGGGCCAGGACATCATCGCCAACCAGGCCGATCTGGCCTCGGTGCGCGACGACATCCCCGGCGACAACGACGTCGACGGCATGACCAAGAAGCTGGGCGCCTCGCTCAAGCCGATCCCGGTCAACGAAACGCTGCTGGACTACCTGGAGCAGAACAAGCGCCTGGAATTCATCAAGCAGTGGCGCGCCGCGGCCGGCAAGTAAGCCCGCCGCCGCCGGGACGCGAGCGCCATCCCGGCAGCGCCTGACACGCGTCGGGCGGCGACCCGCCGCCCGACGCGTGTCGGG
>NZ_JAGTJY010000256.1:0-6388 GCF_018195695.1 Achromobacter sp. Marseille-Q0513
GCATGGGTCGGATCCAGCGCAAGACCTTCGACGGCCTGCAGCGCCTGCTGCGCACCGAGATCACCGAACCCGACGGCGCGGTCCGGCTCAGCGAGGTCCTGACCTATGGCGAAGGCCAGCCCGACGCCGCCTCGGCCAATCTCAACGGCCAGCTCTGGCGCCTGCAGGACGAGGCGGGCGTGATGATCTACCAGGACTACAGCATCCTGGGCCAGGCCCAGGGCACGACGCGGCAGTTCGCGCTGGACCCGCGCGCGCCGCTCGACTGGGCCGGCCCGGTGCCGCTGCAGCCCGACGTCTACCAGACCGTGCAGGGCTACGACGCGCTGCGCCGGCCGCTCAGCGAGCAGACGCCCGACGGCAGCGTGATCGGCTGGCGCTATGCGCTGTCGGGCCGGCTGGCCGGGGTGACGCTGCGGCAAGGCGCCAGCACCGATGTGTTCGTCACCGACATCGCGTACAACGCCAACGACCAGCGCGAACGGCTGTACTTCGGCAACCAGGCCATCCAGACCCTGAGCTATGAAGCCACCACCGAGCGACTGCTGGTCCTTGACGCCCAGCGTCCCGCCGCCGGCGCCGACGGCGCGCCGCGCGATCCCACCGTGCAGCAGGCCAGCTATGCCTACGATCCCGTGGGCAACCTGGCGCGCATGCACGATCGCACGGCGGAACAGGTCTTTCGCGGCGGCGCCCAGCCCGAGGCCCTGGGCGACTACCGCTACGACGCGCTGTACCGCCTGAGCCAGGCCACCGGCCTGCAGCATCCGGACATCAAGGCCGACACCCACCTGACCGGCTTCATGCAGAGCCTGTACGCCGAGCTCTGCCCCGACCCCGGACCGGGCGTCACGCTGGAGCCCTACGCGGAACGGTACGACTACGACGATTCCGGCAACCTGGTGCGCACGCGCCACGACGCCGCCAGCGCCTCGTTCCAGCGCGACAACCCCGTGCAGGCCGACTCCAACCGTCTGGCGGGCGTGCCTTGCGACGGCAACGGCAACACCTTGAACACCGCGCTGCTCGCGCCGACCGCGCTGCGCTGGGACGAACGCAACAACCTGGTCGGGGCCGGCCCGGTGGCCAGGCCCGACGGCGCCAGCGAACAGGTCTGGATGTCCTATGACTTCACCAACACCCTGGCGCAGCGCGTGATGGAACGCTCGGCCGCGCCGGACGGCCCCGCCGTCCTGCGCCAGACGCAGCTGACCCTGGGCAGCTACGTGCTGCGCCAGACCACCGACCTGGCCACCGGCGTGACCGAGAGCGCCTCGTCGCTGCGCATCATGAACGGCGCCGGCGCGCTGGTCGTCGCCAGCGATGCCGGCGGCGCGCGCCGGCGCTACCAGCTCGACGACAAGCTGGGCTCGGTCAGCGTGGAACTGGACGAAAACGCCGCCCTGGTCAGCTACGAAGCGTTCTACCCCTATGGCGGCACCGCCATCATCGCCGGGCAGGACCCGGCCCAGGTCGCCGCCAAGGCGCTGCGCTATTCAAGCAAGCCGTGTGACGACAGCACCGGCTTCTATTACTACGGCGCGCGCTACTACCTCAGCTGGCAGGGCCGCTGGCTGAATCCGGATCCGGCCGGCCCGGCCGACGGCGCCAACCTGATGGAATTCGTCAACGGCAACCCGCTCAGCTTCATCGATCCCGACGGCCACGGCAAGACGGATCCGAGCAAGCAAGCCTCGACGGACTGGAGCTTCGATCACGTCAAGACGCTGATGCAGAGCATGTTGAAGACCTACATGTACACCATCGCCAATGCGCCCCGGCACGCCTATATCGAAGCGCCCAAGCAGCTGATGAAACGCTTTTCGTGGGACGAGAACGTCAGGAAACAGACCCGCGAAGCCGGCCGCGGACGGCTCGAGGAAAGCAAGCTGCTGTATTACAACCTGTCCATCGTGCTCGGCATGGATCCGGAACGCTTCCTGCCGGCGATGGTGCTGCCCTGGATCAAGCCTCAGACCAAGCCCTGGGCGCTGGTCGATGTGCCCTTTTACGGCAAGCCCCTGCACAACGAGCTGCGCGCGAAGATCAGCAGCCCCGTCACGCAGGGCGGCCAGCTGGGCAGCCTGCTCGGCAACTTCACCACCGTGGGCACCTCGCTGGTGCTGCTGCGCACCCTGGCGATGTCCGCCCTGCCGCCCTACATGAAGTTCGCGTTCTCGCCGATCCTGATCGGGCAGATCCTCGGCAGCCTCGGCCGTTCCGAGGAAACCGAGCGCGTGTACGCCAGGTTCCAGGAAGACCAGGCCAAGCTCTGGTTCTGGAACCGCAGCTACCGCCAGTCGCTCGCCGGCATGCCCAAGACCCTGGTCTACATGGACTACCAGGAGCAGGAAACCGAGAAGCTCTGGCAAGCGCATGGCATCGAGCAGGCCACGGCCTTTCTTGGCGGCCTGCTGCTGTTCCGCTTCATGGGACCGAAGATGATGGGCCGGGTCGTGGACGCCTGGAAGGCCGGCGCGACCACCGGCGCCTGGCGCTGGCCGAACTGGACGCGGCAATGGAAATGGGGCTCGGGAGGCAGCGGCGGATCCAGTTCGTCCACGGCGCTGGTGCCGGTGATCCCGCCCTTGCCGCCTGCCCTGATTCCCTACAAGGAAGTCCTGCCCGCCATCATCCGGAACAAGACCAAGGCCCTGGCGCCGGTGAGCAACCCGCCGACGGCGGTGGTTCCCTACGTTCCGCCCCAGAACCTGCCCGTTCCCTGGGTGCGCCAGAACTGGCTGCGGCCCTACGTCCCGCCCGAAAGAGCATTGATGGTCCTGCAGCAGAAGCAGGCCGAGATCATCACGTTCGTCCTGCAGAACATCATCAAGAAATAACCCGACGCCAGTGGCGGCGCCGCGCCACCCCCCAATCCAGGAAGAGAACATGTCCCACACGCTCTCGCTCGACGCCAAGCAGACCCTAAGCGCCGCGGATCCTGCGCTGCAGAAGTTCCATGCCGACAATCCCGACTTCGATCTGCTGCATTTCGATTTCCATGCCCGCACGCCGGTCACCGCCGCCTGGCTGGACGCGCTGGACCCGGCCCTGCGCGCCGGCCTGCTGCGCCAGCAGCGGGTGGCCAGGCTGACCACCGACGGCGCGCTCGGCAGCCGACTGCAGGACGCGGGCCTGGACTCGGCTCACCGCATCGCCGCCATGCCCGAGCATCGCTTCCTGCGCGAGCATGGCGCGCTGTTCGACGGCGACCAGGACAGCGCGCGCCAGCTGCACCAGCGCGCCTGCGCCATCCGCGCGGCCACGCGCCACCTGCACGCCAACCTGCATGCCATGCTGGACGCGCCGCATTTCAGCGGCATGCTGGCCAACCATGTGTCGCCGGACGTCTCCGCCTACTTCAGCCAGATTCCCAGCTACCAGGACCTGTTCGGCTCGCTGAACTACTGCAAGTGCCGCGAGTGCGCGTCGATCTTCAGCCCGGCCGCGTACTTCCTGGACATGATGCGGATCACCGATGACTACATCACCGATCCCAACTCCACCAAGCCCAGCGGCAACATCCCGCAGGGCTACCTGCTGTCGCAGCGCCGCCCGGACCTGTTCGACCTGGCGCTGAACTGCGCCAACACCGACACGCCCATCGCCACGGTCGACATCGTCAACCAGGTGCTGGCCCGCCACATCAGCCAGGCCCAGCCCCAGGCCCAGGGCGCGGCCCGGGCCGGCGCCGCGGCCAGCATCACGCTGGCGGCCTCGTCCTCGTCCGACAAGGACCGCTACACCGGCATGTGGATCCTGCTGACCGCCGGCACGGGCGTGAACCAGCTGCGCGAGATCGGCGCCTACGACGGCGGCAGCAAGATCGCCAGCGTGACCCAGCAATGGAACGTCGTCCCCGACCTGACCACGCAGTACCTGATCTCCAGCAACCCGTTCCAGACGCTGGCGGCCGCGCCCTATCCGTTCAACCTGCCGGCCAACATGCCGCTGACCGAAACGCGCAGCTACCTGGCGGCGCTGGGCACCAGCCTGCCCGAGGTCTACGGCGCGCTGAGCGCCCCCGTCACGCAGGGCCAGGCCCAGTCCGCCACGGCCGACTCGCTCACCCTCGCGGCGTCCGCGTCCGGCACGGCCAATGCCTACGTGCCCATGACGCTGCGGCTGACGGGCGGGACGGGGGCCGGCCAGCAGCGCCAGGTCACCGCCTACGACGGCGCCTCGCGCAAGGCCACGGTGGACCACCCCTGGCTGTCGCTGCCCGACGCCAGCACGCGCTACGCGATCATCGACCCGCTGGCCGCCGACCGCGAAACCGCCGGCCTGAACATCGAGCAGTACCGCGTCGTCACCACGCCGGTCTCGGACGCCGCCACGCTCGCGTCCTATTACGGCTACGCCACGCTGGACCTGAAAAAGCTGCGACGCGTGTCCGTGTTCCTGGCCAGCACCGGGCTGGACTGGGACCAGCTGCAGTTCCTGCTCACACAAGGCCTGAGCGCCGCCGAGCAGCGCCAGGGCCTGGCCAACGCCTTCTTCATCAACGCCACCGGCGAGAAGCTGGAACCGATGAAGATCGCGGTGGACAGCAGCGACGTCAACAATCCGTTCTACATCATCGACAATCTCTCCCAATCGCGGCTCGACCGGCTGAACCGCTATATCCGGCTGGCCGCCGCGCTGGGCTGGGACTATGCCGCGCTGGACTGGGCCATGAAGTCGGTCGGCGCGCAGCAAATCGACCAGGCCGCGCTCCAGGCGCTGGCCGGCATCCTCAGGCTGCAGCGCTCAACCTCGCTGGATGTGGTCAGCCTGTGCGGCTTCTGGGCCGACCTCAAGACCATCGGCAAGGGCGACGGTCCCGCGCCGGCGGACCTGTTCGACCGGACCTTCAACAATCCGGCCCTGCTCAACGGCGAAGACCCGTACACCAGCGTCGCGCCGATCCCGTTCGATCCCGCGCGCCCGCTCACCTGGACCATCGCCGACGGCGGCGGCCAGAACGGCACGATACGCGCGCGCCTGGCCGCCGCGCTGTCCTGCAACGACGACGACCTGACCCGCCTGGCGCAGTTCGTCAGCGCGCTGCGCGGCGCGCCCGCCGGCACGCTGACGCTGGGCCTCACGGACCTGAGCTGGCTGTACCGGCTGGCCAAGGCGGCCTCGGTCTTCGAGCTCAGCATCGACCAGTATCTGGTGGCGCTGGGCCTGCTGTACTACCCGGACGCCGGCGGCGCGCCGCCTCCTGCGGGCGCATTGCGTCCCACCGTGTCCGGGGTCGAGCAGCAAAAGCGCATGATCGACTGGCTCAACGCCTCGCCCTTCTCGGTCTATGCCGCGCTGTACGTGCTGACCGGCGTCGTCTCGCCCTACTTCACCCCGGCCTACCGTCCCGACGACATCGCCCCCTTCGTGCAGAACCTTGCGACCGTGTCCGAACCGGCCCGGCTCACGCCGCAGGCCTTCGTCTATGGCGCCATCGAGGCGCCGCGCGCCGCCCAGATCCACGCCAAGCTGCGCGAGACCGGCTTCTTCAGCGAGCTGGGCATCGTGCTGAACCAGGCCACGCCCTATGCCAAGGCCGCCGCGCAATTCCCGCTGACGGCGCAGTCCTTCGTCACGCCCGACATCCCGGCCAGCGACGCCGCCACGGTCTACCAGGACCTGGCGAACCACCTGCCGCCCCTGCTGCTGCCGCTGGCCAGCGACCCGAAGCAGGCCACGGTGGCGCAGATCGTGCAGGCCTCGACCGACCTGTCCTTCCTGTTCGCCGGCCAGGCGGACGCGCCGAACAAGCGCAACCAGGTGCTCAGCATCCTGCTGGCCACCCAGCGCAACATCTACTTCACCGAGTTCGCATTCGCGCTGGTGACGAGCGGCGCGGCCTTCGTCTCGCGCAACATCAACGCCCAGCAATCGGCCCGCAGCCTGCGCCAGCTGGCCGCGCAGACGCCGGCGCTGATGCGGCTGGATCCCGCCCAGGGGCAGAGCCGCGCCATCTCGGCCTATGACGGCGCCACGCGCCGCGCCACGCTGGCCGCGCCCTGGGATCCGGCCGCCCTGCCCGGTCCGTCCAGCCTCTATGCCGTGTGGCGCGAGACGGCCAAGGGCGTCGCGCTGGGCGGCACCGTCGACACGCTGGCCCTGGCGGCCGACGCCTCCGACGACCCGGCCGCCTACGTGGGCATGGAATTGCGCCTGACCAGCGGCGCCGGCGCCGACCAGCGCGCCGCCATCGTCGGCTACGACGCCGCCACGCGCGTGGCCACCGTGTCGCCGGCCTGGGTCGCGCTGCCCGGCGCCGGCACCGGCTACGCCATCGCGCAGGCGCTGGCCACCGGCGCGGCCGCGGCCGCGGGCGCCAGCCCGCTGCCCCCGCAGGCCCCCGCCCGCGCCGGCCGCGGCGCCCACGCGGGCCGCAGCGTCC
>NZ_JAGTJY010000257.1:0-6344 GCF_018195695.1 Achromobacter sp. Marseille-Q0513
CACGCGCCCCAGGCTTCGGCCTCACCCGTGACGCCGGCAAGTCCGGCTTCTCAGGTACGCAGCGATGACGAGATCATCAGCAAGCTGGAACGGCTGTCTGCCTTGCGCGACCGAGGCGTCCTGACCGACAAGGAATTCGCGGCTCAGAAAACGCGCATTCTGGGCGCCTGATCCATGAAACTGCTCATCGTCATTCTCGCCATCGGCCTGCTCGTACTAGCCTATTTCTGGATGGGCGTCGCGCTGAAATTCCTGCTGCTCTGGTGGATGAGCTTCGTCTTCGGCATCCCGCTGCTGTACGTCGGCCTCACCTTTGGCTGGCTGGGCGCGATCGGCGCTGTGCTGGGCGCAGTGCTACTACTCGCCATCACCCTGAGTTGGCAAAACTCGCACACTTGCCAGGTGCTGCAGGCCCGCCTCAACAAGGCCTTCTACTTCGACGATATCTGAAACGAAAAAACCGGATGCCACCGCGCCGCGGTTCGCATCCGGCTACCGAGTTCGAGCTATCCGCCTAGCGCCCCGCCGTCGTCGGATTGGCCAGCGGGAACGTATCGTCCGTCAGGCAAGCCTTGAGCCAGTCGTAGTCGTCGCTGTCATAGACCTCGCCATCGAGCCGGGGCAGCGGCTTGGTCGGATAGCCCATCGGCGTGCGTACCTTGGGGCCGGTGTTCCAGCGCGCCTCGTCCGAGATGCCGCCCGGGCAGTTGTCGTCGTTGCCGTTGTACGAGCAGGACGCCACCGGCACCAGCTTCTTGTCCACCACCTTCGCCACATAACGCTGCGCGTAGACCGAGCCCGTGGCCCAGTATTGCTCGGCGGTGCAGACACGGTCCTTGTTCTGGTAGTGGCTGATCGCGAAGCAGGCGTAGATGTCGTTCGGCGGCAGCAGCTCGCAGACCACGTCGTAACCATCGTAGGGACCGCCGGTGAACTGCTGGCGGAATTGCCGCTGGGCCAGCGCCGTGCTGATCAGCCTGGGCAGCTTGCTGCCCTTGTCGCGCTCCGTCAGACCGTCGATGCGGGCGCTGATCAGATCGGCCGCGACGGAACCCGCCGTCTTGCCTTCCGGCACGGTGTCGATGTTGGCGATCACGTCTTGCAGCTTGCCGTCGCGCGCGGCGAGCCAGCGGCGCTGGCTATCCTTCAGCATCGCGCGGATCTCGTCGTCCGGCGCCTGCTTCATCAGCGCGGCATAGGCGCGGTTCAGCCCGGCGTCCTCGGCTTTCGCCTCGGGGCTGGAGCAGATCAGTTTCTCGACGGGGCTGGACGCCTTGCCGCAATCGATCGCCAGGGCCGGCGCCGCCGCGGCGGTCAGGCCCGCCAGGATCAGGAACCGGGTCGCGCGCAGACTGACATGCATGGTGCTTCTCCAAAGTGCAAGGCCGGCCGCTCAGCGGCTGATGACCTCGCTGTCTTCCAGGACGATGCGGTAGTGATCGCGCAGGTCCAGGATGTACGTGAAATTCGACGTGCCGCTGGCGTTCTTGCCGCGTTCCGGGCTGGACACCTTGTAGTCGTAGATACCCTTGACCATGCACAGCTGGTTCTCGCACTTGGCCCGCAGCGTGCTCTGGTCCACCACGAAGCGCCGCACCGGCCAGCGCGTGAAATACGCCTGCTTGTCCGCCAACACCTCGGACTTCGGCCGCTTCTTCTTGAAGAAGTCCACCGTGTCCGCGTAGAACTCGCGCGTGAACTTCATGGCCTCTTCGTTGGTGCCACTGCCCGCCTGGATCATCAGCGCTGCGGCGTTGATGGCCTTCTGCTCGTCGGACGGCGCCGCCGGCGCGGGCTGCTTGGTCAGGTACGGATTGGCGACCGGCGCCTGGCCGGCGGCGGCCGGCTGGCGCGGGGGCAATTTCGCCTCGCCGGCCGGCGCGGACGTCTGCTGCTGCGGCGCCGCGGCGGGCGCGGATGTCTGCTGCTGCGGCGCGGGCGCCGGGGCGGGCGCGGCGCGCTGGCCCCCGCCCTGCTGCGCGCCATTGGCGGACGCCTGGGTCGGACCCACGCGGTTGATGCCGTACTTGGCGATTTCCTGCGGCGTGAAGAAGTACATGTCCTTGGACGGCGTGCTGAACATGATGCCCAGCACATCCGCCGACACGCCGTACTTCGGCAGGGTCGCCACGATATCCGACACGCCGAACTGCGCCTGCTCGCCCGTCAGCTCCGGCGCCGAGATCTGGTGCACGCCCAGCCGGCCCACCGCCAGGCGCTGGCGGCCGGCGAAGAACACGAAGGAACACGCCGACGCGCAGTAGCTGTCCTTGGGAATATAGGTGTTCAGGCCGCGCTCGTAGATCTCTTCCGCCACCACCAGCCCGATATGGACCAGGCCGCCGCCATTGTTCTGCAACACGATGGTCGAGATGGTCGGATGCTCGCGCAGCGCCTTCTTGAGATTCAACATGTCGTTGGCGCCCACCGCGCCCACGTAGATCAGCAGATCCGGCTCGCTGCGCAGGAAGAAGAACGGACCGTAGCGCTCGGGCTCTTCCTGCTTGGCGGACGCCGGCGCTTGCGCCTGCTGCGTCTGCGCCTGCGCCACGCCGGCCGACAGGGCCGCGCAGGACAGCGCCAATGCCGAGCTCCAGACCGTCAGTTCTCTTTTCAGCCTCATCATTCCTCTCCCTGGGAACCTATGTCGCGCAGACCCTACGGGCCACGCCGCGTTCCGCGCTTGTCCATTGGCCGGCCCACAAGGCGCGGCGCGCTTGAAGCAGGATTTTATCCATCCCGCGCGACAGCGCCAGCCGCCGGGCCGGACGCGCGCGATCCGCGCTAGCCCCGCAGGCAGCCGTGCACGCCATCGGCGATCGCGCGCGCCATCCGCTCGATGGTGTCGGGCCGCGCCACCCGGGCCTCGTCGTCCGGATTCACGATCACGCCGGCCTCCACCAGCACCGCCGGCATGGTCGCCGTCTTGAGCACCGCCAGCCCGTCGAAACGATGCACGCCCAGGCGGCGGTCCAGCAGCGGGCGGTTCTCGCCGGCGATGGGCTCGGCGTGGTACAGCGACGGCTTCTCGCCCGCCGCCACCAGCGCCTCGCCGATCGCCTTGGCGCAGCGCAGGCTTTCCTCGTAGCGAGGATTGCGCTGCGAGACAAAGATCGAGAAGCCCGCGAACTCGCGCTGGCGCCCCGCGTCGATGTACTTCTGCTGCATCGAATCGTGATGGATGGAGATGAAGAAATCCGCATCCGGCGCCAGCCGCGCGCGCTGGCCCAGCGCCACCTCGGCGCCGTCGGCCGCCACGCGCCGCACCCGTTCGCCCAGCGCCGTCAGCCGCGCCGCCACCGCGCCGCTCAGCACCAGGTTGTACTGATACTCCACCCGGCCGCTGGCACCCGTGGCCCCGGGCCGCGCGGGCGTGTGGCCCGTATCCACCACCACATAGGCGGCCTGCGCCGACAGCGCCGGCAGCGCCAGGCACACGGCCGCCGCCACCCGACCCGCGCGCCGCCGCGCCGTGATCGCCATCCGCCTGATTACCCGTTCACCGCTGACTGAAGACACGCTGGAGTTCGCCCTGTTGAGAGAGGCCGGCCGCTGAACCGCGACCGGCACGGAATGCGCCGGATTCTCGCGCAGCCCGCCGCCTGGGGCAATCGCCGAATGCGGCGCGCGGCGCCAGCCCGTAACAGGCGCGGCGCGGCCCCCGGCCCCACCGGAAGCAAATGACATGAAAAGTTACCCGGCCGCCGGGTATTGCTATCCTTGGCCGGCAGCCACGGCGCGACTTCGCGCGCCGTCCGACTATGCAGAGGAATCCCATGTCTTTCAGCTCCGACGCCTGGGCGCGCAACGCCGCGCTGTACGAGAAAACGCGCACCATGCCGTTCAACCAGGAGCTGGCCAGCGGCCAGCTCGACGAGCACGCGTTCCGCCACTACATGATCCAGGACGCCCACTACCTGGTCGCCTTCGGCCGCGCGCTGGCCGTGGCCGCCGCCAAGGCCGACAATGCCGACGGCGTGGTCCAGTTCGCCGACGCCGCCAAGAACGCCGTCGTGGTCGAGCGCAGCCTGCACGACGGCTTCATGAAGCAGTTTGGCATCAGCGCCGACACCTTCAACGCCACCCCGCTCACGCCCGCCAGCCACCACTACACCAGCTACCTCATCGCCACCGCCTGGAGCGCGCCCTACCCCGTGGCCCTGGCCGCGCTGCTGCCCTGCTTCTGGATCTACGCCGAGATCGGCCGCGACATCCACGCCCGCGCCGCCCAGCCCAACCCCTACAGCGCCTGGATCGACACCTACGCCGGCGAGGAATTCCACACCCTGGTGCGCGAAGTCATCGCGTCCGTGGACCGCGCCGCGGAACTCGCGTCCGCCGTAACGGTCAAGGCTATGCACGAGGCATACACACACGCCGCGCGGCTGGAATGGATGTTCTGGGATTCCGCGTATCGGCAAGGCACATGGGAGGTCTGAACCACTAAAGCGGTAAACGTCACGACGGCAGGGATGGGAGGAGCGGCGCTCGCGGAAAAAAAGCCGCCCCTCATCCCCGCCGTCGTCTTGCACATTGCGGCCGTGCAACGCACAGGTGCGTCAGCAGGAACTCGTCGGTACCGGACGCAAAAGATCCGGCCGATCAGGGGCGATCACATTTCCTTAGGCAAACTCATACACAAGGCCAAGCTGGGGCTTTTCCACTGGTCTCCCACCTTCGCCGCGCGCTGCGGCATCACTTTCAAGCTGGAGGCACCCAACCGCAGTTTCCTGGAACGGGAGATCTTCGATCATCTGAACCAACTGGCCACGGCATCCCCGGGCCGCAAGGCATGCCTGTTCATTGGCATGCACTACTACACCTGGCATTACCCGCGCATGCTGAAGATGGATTTCCACTCCCTGGACCTGGATCCGGCGCAGGCGATCTATGGACCGCCGGGCAGGCACACCATCGGCAGCGCGACCGACATGAGCGGCATTTATGGCGACGAGTCGTTCGACGTGGTCGTCGCCAATGGCGTGATCGGCTGGGGTTTGAACGAACAGGCCGGGTTCGAGCAGATGATGGCGCAATGCCATCGGGTGCTGAAACCGGGCGGGCTGCTGATCCTGGGCTACAACGACACGCCGGAACGGGCGCCGTATCCGGTGGATATCGGGCATGCGGGGTTGTTCGCGCCTGTCGTGCCGACGATTCCCGGGGTGAAACATGCGCGGCATCCAATGCATGATGGATATGCGCATGTGTTCCTGTTTGGGGAGAAGCGGATGGAGAGCAATGTCGCGGTAGCGTGATCATCTTTGGTAGACGGACGCCGGCCTAGTGCCGGCGTCCTGCTTTTGGCGCATCGATTTCTTCAGGCAGGCCCAGGCAAACAACATTGCAATACCGCCACCAGGGTCGCCTTTACCTTGCCTATGCGCGACCGCAACGGTCGCGTCATTCTGAAATCAGACGGCGCCTCGCGCCAGTCCACCCCATTCCTCCCTCGTCCCATTCATAGCAAGCGCACCGCTGATTAGCCTCTTGCGATCAGGACCGCAACGGCCCTGACGGCTGGCCCGCGCCAGCCCCTGCATGCGTGCCTGCCACGGCATTCGCGCGCACACGAAGAACCTTTGAAGTGCTGTTGCACGAAGCAACGCCCTTCAATCCGGCCATCTGGGGTGAGCAAATTTCCTTACGCAAACTGATCCGCAAAGCCAAGATGAGACTGTTCAAATGGTCTCCGGCCTTCGCCGCGAAATGCGGCATCAAATTCCGGCTGCGCGCCGCGAATCGCCAATTCCTCGAACGGGAAATCTTCGACCATCTGAACCAGCTCGCCGCTCGCTCGCCCGGCCGGATGAAGTGCCTGTTCCTGGGCATGCATTACTACACCTGGCACTACCCCCGGCTGCTCAAGATGGAATTCCATTCGCTGGACTTGGATCCCGAACAGGCGATCTACGGTCCGCCGGGCAGGCACGTCATCGGCAGCGTCACGGATATGAGCGGCTACTACGACGAGGCGTCATTCGACGTCGTGATATCCAATGGCGTGATCGGCTGGGGGCTGAATGAGCGGATTGGATTCGAGCAGATGATGGAGCAGTGTCATCGGGTGCTCAAGCCGGGTGGGTTGTTGATTCTTGGGTACAACGATACGCCGGAGCGGAAGCCTTATCCGGTGGAGATTGATTATGCGGGGTTGTTCGAGCCTGTCGTGCCGGCGATTCGGGGGGTAACGCATTTCGAGCATCCGATGAATGATAGTTATGCGCATGTGTTTGTTTTTGGGCGGAAGGGGGAGGTGGTGACAGAGGCTGCTTGAAAAAACACTGGCGGGCCTGTCATTAATTTCGTGTTCAAGGCATAACATACGTCCAAGGAGTATGTAT
>NZ_JAGTJY010000258.1:0-6136 GCF_018195695.1 Achromobacter sp. Marseille-Q0513
GTGTCGTTGAACAGGTAGGTGTCCTGCGTGACCAGCGCGACCCGCTCGCGCAGGCTGTCCAGCTTCAGGCCGCGCAGGTCGGCGCCGTCCAGCCGCACCGCGCCCGACTGCGGATCCCAGAAGCGCAGCAGCAGGCTGGCCACGGTGCTCTTGCCCGCGCCCGACGCGCCCACCACGGCCACCGTGGCGCCGGCGGGCACGGTGAAGCTCAGGTTCTTGAGCGTGTTGTCGCGCTTGCCGGGATAGGCGAAGCTGACGTGCTCGAAGGCCAGCGACAGGCCCTGCGCCGACACGGGGGCGTCCGCCGGGCCATCGTTCACCGGCACCGGTTCGTGGCTGACCACGTGCAGCCGGCGCGTGGCGGCGATGGTGTCGGCCAGCTGGCGGCTGACCTGCGAGATCTCGGATACCGGCAGGAAGGTGGCCAGCGCGATCAGCACCAGCAGCGGCAGCATGCCGGCCGACAGCGTGCCGGCGGCAACCTGCAGGCCGCCGGTGACGGCCACGGCCAGCCCGCCCAGGCCGGCGGCCAGTTCGAAGTTGGCGTTCTGCCGCGACAGGTCGCGCTGCATGGACAGCCGGCGTTCGCGATAACGGTCGGCGGCGCGCAGGAACTCGTCGCGGCGGCGGCCGGTGGCCTGGAAGGCGGTCAGGTCGGCCAGACCCTGAATGGTGTCGGCGGTGTGGGCGCTCATCTCGCCCAGCGCCTGGCGGGCGCGGTCGCCCAGCGCGTCGATGCGGCGGCGGCCGCGCACCGGCGACAGCAAGGCATAGGCCAGGAAGGGCAGCAGGGCCAGCGCCACCGGCCAGCTGTAGAACGCCAGGAAGCCCAGTACCGACAGCGGCACCGCCAGCGAGACGATGGCCGGGGCGATGGTGTGCGCGTAGAAGTACTCGACCATCTCGATGTCCTGCGTCGCCAGCGCCACCAGATCGCCGGAGCGGCGTTGCAGCAGGTAGGCGGGCGCCAGCCGTTCGAGCTTGTCGTAGAGCTTGACGCGCATGTCCGCCAGCAGCCGGTACGCCATCGCATGCGCCAGCCAGGATTCGAGCCAGTGGAACAGCGCGGCCAGCGGCGCGGTGGCGAGCAGGGCGATGATCAGCGCCTGGATCTCGCGGCCGTCGCGGATGGCGGCCACGGCCAGCGCGCTCAGCACGCCCACGCCGATGAAGGCGGCCACGCGCGCCACGCCCAGCAGGATGGTGGCGACCAGCGTGCCGCGCCAGGGCCGCACCACCGACAGCAGCGTGCCCAGCGTGTCGCGCCAGCCCACCTGGGCGGCGTCCGCGTCCAGCGGGCGCGCGTCGGGCGCTTGCGGGTTGTCGAGGTCCGGCTCGTCCTGGCCATCCCGACGCTGACCGTGCGTGATGCCGGCGGACGCAGACGTCGAAGCCGCTGGCGCTGATGCCGCGACGGCGGGGGAATGCGCGGCGCCTGCGTGGCCGGCCAAGGCGCCGGCGTCCGCCATGTCGGCCTGCGCATCGGCAGGCCGCGCCAGCGTCGCCGCCTGCTCGCGCATCAGCCGGTGATACAGGCCGCCCTGGCGCATCAGCTCGGCATGGCTGCCGGACTCGACCACGCGGCCCTGGTCCAGCACCAGGCAGCGGTCGGCGCCGATCACGCTGGCCAGGCGGTGCGCCAGGATCAGCGTGCTGCGGCCTTCCATCAACCGGTCCAGCGCCTGCTGGATCAGCGCCTCGTTCTCGGCGTCGACCGAGGACAGCGCCTCGTCCAGGATCAGGATGGGCGCGTCGCGCAGCAGCGCGCGGGCGATCGCCAGGCGCTGGCGCTGTCCGCCGGACAGTTGCAGTCCGCGTTCGCCGATGCGGGTGGCGTAGCCTTCGGGCAGCGCCATGATGAAGTCGTCGATGTTGGCGGCGCTGGCGGCCGCGCGCAGCTGCTCGCGGCTGGCGTCGGGCCGGCCCAGGCGCAGGTTGTCCTCGATGGTGCCGTGGAACAGCATGATGTCCTGGCTTACCAGCGCGATCTGCGACAGCAGCGTGTCGGCGTCGAGCTGGTTCAGGTCATGCCCGCCCACGCGCACCGTGCCGGACTGCGGCACGCACTCGCGCAGCAGCAGGCGCACGATGGTGGACTTGCCGGCGCCGCTGGGGCCGACCACGCCGACCCGTTCGCCCGCGGCGATGCGAAAGCTCAGGCCCTGGTGCGCGGGCCGCTCGGGCGTGTAGGCGTAGGCGACGTTGTCGAATTCGATGGTAGGCGCGAGCGCGGCGGGCGCGGCCCGTTCAGCGGACAGGGGCGGGGTCAGCGGCCGCGCGTCCATCAGCATGTGGATGCTGGCGGCGGCCGACTGGCCCAGCATGCCCTGGTGCAGCACCGAGCGCAGATCGCGCAGCGGACGGAAGATCTCGGTGCCGGCCATCAGCACGATCAGCAGCGCTTCCACGCTCATGTCGCCGGCGGCCACGCGCCAGGCGCCCAGCGTCAGCGCCAGCGCGGCGCCCAGGGCCACGCCCAGGTCGGTGATGCCGCGCGTCAGCAGGCTCACCGACAGCACCCAGAAAGTGTTGTCGGACAGCTTGCGCGCGCGCGCCGCCAGGCGCTGGCCCCAGGCCTTGCCCTGGCCATAGGACTTGAGCGTGGGCAGGCCCTGCATGGCGTCCAGGAAGTCCTCGCCGAACTCGTTCAGCGAGCGGCTGCGCGCCAGGCTGGCGCGGCGGTCCAGCATGTGCACGGCCATCGGCCCGGCCAGCGCGAACAGCGCCGCCGCCAGCAGCACCAGCGCCGTGGGCACGTCCCAGAACGCGATCACGGCGAAGATGGCGAAGGGCGCGGCGGCGGCGATGGCCAGCTGCGGCAGGTACTGACCAAAGAAGGTCTGCAACTGCTCCACGCCGTCCACCACGGTCAGCATCACGCCGCCGGTGCGCTGGCGCGCGAACCAGGCTGGTCCCAGCGCGACGATGCGGTCGTACAGCTGGCCGCGTAGCGACAGCTGAATGGCGGCCGAGGCGCGCTGCGCCTGCACCGTGCGCCAGTGATCGAGCTGCGAGCGCAGCAGCACCATGAGCGCCGCGCCGGCGGCCGGCCAGGCCCAGTCGTTCCAGGGTGCGCCGTCGAACACGCGCGCCAGCATCAGGCCCAGGAAGACATAGCGGGCAATGCCGGCCGCCAGCGCCAGCAGGCCCAGCAGGATGCCGCCCGCCATGCCGGCGCGCAGGCCGCGCGTCAGGCGCCAGAGTCTCGCGTCGAAATACATATCGATGTTCCTTCGTGTATGACCGGCCGGATCGCCCGCGCGATGCGCGCCAGGATACGGCCCATGCGGCTAATGGTCCCCGATCGCGCGCGAATGCGAAAGCGATGGTTTTTCAATACACAGTTGAGATAAACTCAACCCATGCCAGACTTGCCCAACCATACCCCGCCGCTGGCCGCGCTGCGCGCCTTCGAGGCCGTCGCCCGACTCGGCAGCCTGAGCCGCGCCGCGACCGAGCTGAACGTCACCAAAAGCGCGGTCAGTCATCAGTTGCGGGCGCTGGAATCCGACCTGGGCGCGACGCTGTTGCATCGGGGGGGTACGTTGCGGCGGGCCCAGGTGACCGAGGTCGGCGCTTCTTTGCTTATATCCGTACAGCAGGCTTTGACCCTGCTGGAGACCGCCTGCCGCAACGTCCGCGTGGCCGTGCGCAGCAAGCGGCGCCATAGCCTGAACCTGTCGGTCAACCCGTCGCTGGCCGCGCTGTGGCTGGCGCCGCGCATCGGCCGCTTCATCGAACTGCATCCGGACATCGATGTGCAGGTATTCCTGCACGCCAGCCAGGATCCGGCCTGGAAGGCCCAGGACATCGACCTGGCCTTCCTGCACGTGCGCGAGCACGGCCCGCATCTGCCGCAGTCGGGCGATATCCGGCTGATGAGCGAAACCGTGGTGCCGGTGTGCAGCCCGGCGCTGGTGCCGCCCGGCGAGCGCGACGATCCGCGCGTGTTCACGCGTCACCGCTGGCTGGAGGAAAAGCATGTCGACAGCCCCGAGACGTCCTGGGACACCTGGAGCGCACGCCTGGGCCTGGATCCGGCGGACCGGCAGGAGCCGCTGGTCCTGAGCGGACTGAGCACCGTGGTGGCCGCCGCCGCGGCCGGTGTGGGCATCGCGCTGGGACGCGCGCCGCTGGTCGACGAGGAACTGGCCAGCGGCAGGCTGGTGCCCTTGATGCCGCGCCTGAAGCTGGCCGGATCCTGGGGCTATGTGATGCGCATGCAGCCCAACCGGCCGATGGACGCGGCGCTGCCGGCGCTGGTGGAATTCCTGGCCGAAGAAGGGCGCAGTCCCGGGGCATGGCAGAATCTGGCGCAGGAAGCAGGCTGATCCTGGCGCGCCGGCGGCGCCGGCGCCACGAACAGAAGGAGAAAGCGCATGACGCGATTGACGAAGGGGCTGTCGGTATTGGCCCTGGCCTTGTTTTTCAGTCCGCTGGCGCAGGCCGACAGCGCCTACCTGCAGGTCGTGCAGGCCGTGGCGGGCAAAGGCGAGGCGGGGCAGGGCGGGGATGTCGACGTGACCTTCACGCCGGGCAGCCGTGGTCCGCTGGCGGAGTTCACGCGCACGCGCGTCGGCAAGCGGGTCGAGTTCCGCGTCGATGACCGGGTCCTGACGGTGGTGACGGTGCAGGGCGCCATCGACACGTCCGGCCTGCGCATGTTCGGCGGGGGCAAGGGCTTCGGCGGCAAGTCGGCCGAGGACATCGCGCGCATTCTCGAGCCCGGCACCTACGTCGAGGTCGCCGACGCCGGCAAGCCGGATCAGGACCGCGTGCTCAACCTCGACGCCGGCGTCCCTGCCGACGCCACATCGGCTGACACGCCGGCGCGCAAACGCACGACCCGCCAATAAGGCTGACCCGTTTCCGGCGGCCGCGGGGCGCGACCGGAACACTGATAAATAGAGGCAAGCCGTGATCCATCCCGAAGCTGTTCTGCGTCTGGCCGCGCTGCTGACGCCCCTGTGCCTGATCTTGTCGGCCTGCGTCACGGCGAAGGCGACGTCCGCGCCCGCCTGCGGCGATTTCCTGGACAAGCAGGGCGACAAGCCCGTCTACATCGAATACCAAGGATGCCACTCGGAATACGAAGGGCAGGGCAAGCCGCTGGTGGCGCGTTACCGGCTGGACGGAACCCACGCGGCCGAAGCCGAGGACTTCCTGCGCCGGCGCTACGGCATCAAACCCCTGCACTTCGTGTGCTGCGGCTGGGAATCGACGCCGCATTCCTGGGTGGACGAAGGCCATGCCTGGAACCTGGTGTTCGGGTCCGAGGAAACGCTGGTTTCCGCGCGCGAGCAATGGCCGCGCATACCAAGCTTCCACATTCGCGTGGAGCAGTACACGGAAGATCCTTGAGACCCCCGTCGTGGCGGCATCGCGCAGGGTGATGCCCGGCGCAGGTGCGCGGACGGCCGCGCCTGGCCGGCCGCACGAAAACTAACGGGCGCCGGCTTGTGGCCGGCGCCCGTCCTAGATCGGCGGAACCTGCGTTCCGGCCTTGCTTGTGGCGGTCTCCCGGGCGGCTCTTCGCGCTGGCGCGCTGCGGCTGCCTCGGGAAACGGCCCGGCGGCGGCTCATGATGGCCGCCTTTCCCCCTGGGCTTGCTGCTAAATCCTTGCGGTGTGCTTCCTGACCTTTACTTCTTGCGGGCCGCGATCGCCTTCTCGGCGGTGTTGACCAGATCCTCGCCGATCTGCTTCTTCCACTTGTCGTAGACCGGCTTGGTGATCTTGGCGAAGGCGTCGTGGTCGGCCTGGGACAGCGAGGTCACGGTGACGCCGTGGCCTTCGATTTCCTTGAGCAGCGACGGATCTTCCGGCGTCACGCCCTTGCGCGCGATGACGATCTGCTGCTTGCCGGCGTCCAGCGCCGCCTGGCGCACGATCTCGCGGTCCTTTTCGGACCAGGAGTTCCAGACCTCGCGGTTGACCACGAAGATCAGCGGGTCGGCCACGTAATTCCACAGCGTCAGGTACTTCTGGCCCACGGTGTAGAGCTTGGAGCCGGTGTAGATGGACAGCGGGTTCTCCTGGCCGTCGACCGCGCCGCTGGCCAGCGCCGGCTGGGCGTCGGCCCAGCTCATCTGCGTGGGATTGGCGCCCAGCGCGGTGAAGGTGTCGATGTACAGCGG
>NZ_JAGTJY010000259.1:0-6128 GCF_018195695.1 Achromobacter sp. Marseille-Q0513
AATGCAGACCGCCCCGCCCCCGTCCAACTCGGCCAGGGCTACTACTGGCAAGACCTCGCCGTCGGCCAGCGCTTCCGCACCTTCCGCCGCACGGTCACCGAAACCGACATCGTCAATTTCATCAGCGCCACCGGCATGCTGGAGACCATCTTCATCGACGCCACCTACGCCCACGGCGCCATCGCCGGCCGCCCGGCGCCCGGCGCGCTGACCTACGGCCTGATCGAGGGCCTGATCATGCAGGGCATGGTCCAGGGCACCGGCCTGGCGCTGCTGGAAGTCCACAAGAAGATGCTGGCGCCGGTGGTGGCCGGCGACACCATCTGGGCCGAGATCGAGATCACCGGCGTGCGCCCGACTTCGCAGCACAACCGGGCGGTGGTGGCCTCGTCCATCGACGTCTACAACCAGCACGGCAAGCCCGTGATGGCCTATACCGCGACGCGCATGCTGGCCGGCCGGCCAGCGTGATGCAGCGGCGGACAAGCGCTCCATGCAGAGAGCGCTGCCGCCCCGAGGCCTGCGCCTCGTTCCGACCCAGCAAGGAGACAAACGATGAAAAAAGCATGGCTCGCGGCCGCCCTGGCCGCCCTGGCGCTGGGAAGCGCCGCAAGCGCCAGCGCCGCCTGGCCTGAACGCCCGATCACCATGGTGGTGCCCTTCCCGCCCGGCGGGCCGACCGACCTGGTCGCGCGCGTGCTGGCCAAGCAGCTGACCGATCAGCTGGGCCAGACGGTGGTGGTGGAAAACAAGGGTGGCGCCAATGGCAACATCGGCATGCAATACGCGGCGGCGGCCAAGCCCGACGGCTACACGGTGCTGTACAACACCTCGTCGATCGCGCTCAGCCCCAACCTGTACCGCAAGCTGGCGTTCGACCCGGTCAAGGATTTCGCGCCCGTGTCATCCACGGCGGTGATCCCGCTGGTGCTGCTGACGCACCCCTCTGTGCCGGTGCAGGACGCGCAGGGCTTTGTCGACTATGCCCGCCAGCGTCCGGGCAAGCTGTCCTACGGTTCCGCCGGCGCGGGCAACGTGACGCACCTGGGCGCGCTGCTCCTGCTGCGCTCACTGCAGATCGATGCCGTGCACGTGCCATACCGGGGCAGCGCGCCGGCCATGACCGACCTGGTCGGCGGCCAGGTGCAGTTCATGGCCAACACGCTGAACGATTCACTGGGCTTCATCCGCGAAGGCAAGCTGCGCGCGCTGGCCGTGACCAGCCGTGAACGCAGCGAGCAATTGCCCGCCGTGCCCACGGTGGCGGAAACGGTGGCGCCGGGATTCGAGATGGGCGCCTGGCAAGGCGTGGTGGTGCCGGCCGGCACGCCGGAGCCGATCGTCCAGAAGCTGAACGCCGAAATCCGCCGCGCGCTGCAATCGGCCGAGATGCAGAAGCAGTTGAAGGCGCAAGGCGCCCAGGCCCTGGGATCGACGCCGCAGGAATACGGCGCCTACATCAGGAACGAGATCCAGCGCTGGGGCACGGTGATCCAGGAAGCCGGCGTGCAACTGGACTGAGGCCCGCGGGCCGTGGCACTCATCGCGCGCCGGCCTGACGCGCAACGCCTGCCTGGCCGCCTAGTGGCCCGCCGCCTAGCGGCCCGCCGCCTAGCGGCCCGCCGCCTTGGCGGAGAGGCCGTTGGCCACGCCCATGTCGGTCTTGGGCACGTCGCGGATCAGCACGCGCACGTCTTCGCCGGAAATGCCGATGGCGCCGCAGACCGCCTGGTTCAGCGCCGCGATCAGCGCCGCCTTCTTGGCCTCGTCGCGGCCCTCGATCAGCGCCACGTCCACCTGCGCCATGCGCTTGCCGATCTCGCCGGCCACGATCACGTGCTCGGCGGGCACTTCATGCAGCACGATACGCACGCTGGACAGCGGCGCGGCGATGCTCTGGACGACGGCCTCGGAGGCCGCGCGCAGCAGCCCGGATTTTTCGGCGGCCGCATGGCCTTGCAGGATCTGGATGTTCAGGATGGGCATGACGGATTTCCACAGCGGACGGGATGAACGAGACGGGTGTCGCCGCGCGTCGCTGGGTTGCGCGGCGCCAGCCATCATATCCATAGCGCGCCCGCATGCAAAAGGCCCTGGCCCATCATGGATGGAGCCAGGGCCTTGCCCGGACTGGCCGGCGCGCCGGCTCGCGCGGCGCGGAGGACCAGCCGGAAGACGCGCTGGAGGGGCGTCAGGCGGCCTCGTCGCGCCGCTCCTGGCCGGCCTGGACCACGGCGCCGCCCTCCGGCCGCGGCTGGTCCGGCGCGGTCTCGGCGCCTTCCGCCGGCGCCGTCTCGGACAGGGCCGGCGTCACCAGCTCCACCACCTTCTTGCGCGACAGCATGCCGATGAACTCGTCGTCCTCGCCGGTCACGGCCACGGGCTGGTCGCTGTGCACCAGCTGCGCCAGCACCTCGCCCAGGCCGGCGGTCGCGGGCACCGAGGCCAGTTCCTCGACATAGCGCGACACGTCGCGCGCGCCTTCCTGGCCCGCGCGCAGCGCCGCCTCGGCCGTCAATACGCCGGCCAGGCGCTTGCCGTCCAGCACCGGCGCGTATTCATAGTTCATGGCGCGCATCCGTTCCAGCGCGTGCGCCGGACGCGAACGCATGGTCAGCGTCAGCCGCGCCGGGTTGACCGCGTGCGTGGCGTTGAGCACCTTGGTGCGGTTCACGTCCTGCAGGAAGGACTGCACGTAGTCGTTGGCCGGGTTCAGCAGGATGTCTTCCGGCGTGCCCTCCTGCACCAGCTCGCCGTCCTTGAGGATGGCGATGCGGTTGCCCAGGCGCAGCGCCTCGTCCAGGTCATGCGTGATGAACACGATGGTCTTGTTCAGCTTGGCCTGCAATTGCAGCAGTTGGTCCTGCATCTCGCGGCGGATCAGCGGATCCAGCGCGGAAAAGGCCTCGTCCATCAGCAGGATCTCGGCGTCGGTGGCCAGCGCGCGCGCCAGCCCCACGCGCTGCTGCATGCCGCCGGACAGCTGGTGCGGATACTGCTGCTCGAAACCGGACAGGCCGACCTGTTCCAGCCAGTCGCGCGCCCGGCGCTCGCGCTCGGCGCGGCCCACGCCCTGCACCGCCAGGCCATAGGCGGCGTTCTCCAGCACCGTGCGGTGCGGGAACAGGCCGAAGCGCTGGAACACCATGCTCATCTTCTTCTGGCGGAAGGTTTCCAGGTCGCGCTTGTTCAGGCTGACCACGTCCACGCCATCGACCAGGATCTGGCCGGCGCTGGGTTCGATCAGGCGGTTGAAGTGGCGGATCAGCGTGGACTTGCCCGAGCCGGACAGGCCCATGATGACGTAGATGCTGCCCTCGTCGATGGACAGGCTGATGTCGCGCAGGCCCAGCGTGTGGCCGCTCTTGGCCAGCAGTTCTTCCTTGCTCATGCCGCCCTGGGCGGCCTGCAGCCATTTGGCGGGATGCGGCCCGAATACCTTGTAGATGCTCTTGACTTCGATCTTGCTCATCGCTGGCCTCCCTTGCGCATGCGCTGTCCATAGGATTGGGTGATGCGGTCGAACAGCACGGCCAGCACCACGATGCCCAGCCCGGCCAGCAGGCCGCGACCGACTTCCAGGCGGTTGATGCCGAGCAGCACCTCATAGCCCAGCCCGCGCGCGCCGATCATCGACGCGATGACCACCATCGACAGCGCCATCATCGTGGTCTGGTTGATGCCGGCCATGATGTTCGGCAGCGCCAGCGGCAATTGCACGCCGAAGAGCTGCTGGCGCGGGTTGGCGCCGAAGGCGCGCGAGGCTTCCAGCACCTCGCGATCGACCAGGCGGATGCCCAGATCGGTCAGGCGGATCAGCGGCGGCACGGCATAGATGACGGTAGCGATGATGGCGGGGATCTTGCCCAGGCCGAACAGCATCACCACGGGAATCAGGTAGACGAAGCTGGGCATGGTCTGCATCACGTCCAGCACCGGCAGCATGACCGAGCGCAGCCAGTTCACGCGCGCCATCAGCACGCCCAGCGGAATGCCGATCAGCACTGACAGGCCAGCGGCCATGATCATCAGCGCCAGCGTCTGCATGCCGGCATCCCACATGCCCAGCACGCCGATCACGCACAGCAGCGCGCCCATGGCCAGGCTCAGCCCGATGCGGCGGCTGACCAGCCAGGCAAGGGCCACCGTCGCCGCCACCACCGCCCACCAGGGCGAGTTGCGCAGCAGCTGCTCCAGCCACACCAGCGCGTGCAGCACGGGTTGCGCCAGGCTTTCCAGCGTATCGGCGTAGTTGGTCACCAGGTGATCGACAAAACCGTCGATCGCCGCCCGCACCTGTCGGGCGGGAATGATTTCAGGAAACATGTTCTAGGCTCCGTTTCGGCGCTTGCGCCCCGGGTGCGGCTGGCGGACCAGGCCGCGCCGGAGGCGACGATGCGCGTACAGCTTGGCGCGGGACAGGCCCGCGCCCTGCCCGCGTTGCGGGCCGGGATCTGCCGGCGGGGCCTTTTCCCCTTGGGGACGTCCCAAGGGGAAAAAGTCCGACCGGGCTGGCCGTCCGGCCGGGGCGACGCCCGGGAACGGCATTGTTGAAGGGACAACACAAGGCGCGGCGGCGCCGCAATGGGCGCCGCCGCGATCGCGGGGATGGCTAGAGCGCGCCCTGCACGCGTCCGGCGACGTCGGCAGGGACCCACTTGGTCCAGACGTCGCGATGGTTCTTCAGGAACCACTTGGCCACGGCGGCGGATTCGTCGCCGGATTCTTCCATGTGGGCCAGGGTTTCATTCATGACCGGCAGCGGCACCGACACCTTGGACAGGAAATCGGTCAGCGTGGGCGCCTGCTCCGCGAACTTGGCGTTCACGGCGGTGAAGACGGGATTGTCGGGATAGGCGCTGGCCTCGGGCTTGGCGCACTTGGGCGAGGTCAGGCACTTGTGCTTTTCCGCGTCGTACGGCGGCATGTCGAGCTTGACCAGGTCCATCGCGCCGACCAGCGGCGTGGGCGACCAGTAGTAGAAGACCACGTTCTGCTTGCGCTTGTAGGCCGACATCAGGGCCGCCTTCTGCGCCGCGCCCGTGCCGGGCGAGTACAGGGTGTAGGAATCATCCAGCTTGAGCGCGTGAAACAGGTTCGTGCTGGTCACTTCGCAGCCCCAGCCCGCCGGGCAGCCGTAGAAGCGGCCCTTGCCCGGCTCTTCGGGATCCTTGAACTGGTCCTTGAACCTGGGCAGGTCGGCCGCCGACTTCAGCTCGGGCAGGCGCTCGGCCGTGTAGCGCGGGATGTACCAGGCTTCGCCGCCCATGTAGAGCTCGCCCACGCGCTTGACCTTGCCGGTCTTCTCGGCGCGCTCCCAGGGATCGGCCACGCTGTTCAGCCAGATCTCGGTATTGATGTCGAGATCGCCGCGCTCCAGCGCGGCCAGGGCGGGCAGGGTTTCGGTGGGCAGGGTCTCGGTCTTGCAACCGTAGCCCTTTTCCATGATGAATCGTTCTACATCGACCAGGACCAGATTGGATTCCCAGTTCATGGCGCCGAAATTGACCGGACGCTTGAGTTCGCACTGCGGCGCATCGGCGGCTTGGGCCGTGCCGGCGAAGGCGCACAAGACGGCCACGGCGGCCAGGGTCTTGATGGGGGTGAAACGCATTGGCTTTTGCCTCCATAGGTTCAGGGACACGCGCCGGGCTTGCGGCCTGACGATGCCGTGTAGCTAAGGGGGTTGTGCGGAAGACGGGCAGAACCGCCAATACAAACCGACACTAGCGGCAAGACGGTCCGCAGGGGCGCGGCGTCTTGCAAGACAGGGGGCTCGAACAAGGATTCGAGAACCCGCAGAAAGAGAACAAACTGAATGAAGAAGCCAGCATCTTAAACGAAATAGACGCTCAACCCAAGCCTGATCCGGAAAAATGCCGAAACATTTCCGAGAAAAATACTCCGGGATAACCCGGAATTCTCAGAAGAAAATTGCCGTGTTGCCCAGGGAAATTGGTGTTTCATTTTTAAGATACATTTAGTTAATATTTTTCTTGCATGCGTACAAAACCGCCCTCGATCCGGCCGCTGTACTGCATCTTCGAATCGTATTTTTGGCAGGCCAAATTGGGGATTTTGGGTAAAATGGCCATAAATATTTCCGTGCAACCAAGGAGCACACCATG